>CAZTNO010000095.1:0-9753 GCA_964614865.1 uncultured Clostridia bacterium | reverse complement strand
CACAAGGAGGTCAAATAGGTCAGTAGCTCAATGGTAGAGCACCGGTCTCCAAAACCGGGGGTTGGGGGTTCGAGTCCCTTCTGACCTGTTTACATAAACACATGAGCAAGCTTTCGGGTATCTTCGGCCGCATCGGCTCCTATCTGCGGGAAGTCCGCGGGGAATTGAAGAAGGTCTCCTGGCCCAGCAAGCCGGACCTCTACAAGACCACCCTCGCCGTCGTCATCCTGTCGGTTTTTTTTGGCGTCTACCTCTTCGTCACCGATTTCTTTTTCTCCCACCTGATCAAGAAAGTCATCGGACTGTTGCAGTAGCCCAGTGGAAAACGTCATGGCTCACGAGTGGTATATCATCCACGTCTTTTCCGGCGCCGAGGAATTCGTTGTCAAGGCCCTCAACGAAAAGATCAAGAAGTACACGGCGCAATCCCAGATCTCCGAGATCGTCATCCCCAAAGAGAACGTGATCGAGATCCGCGAGGGGAAGAAGGTGGTCTCCGAGAAGCGTTCTTTTCCGGGGTACATCCTGGTCAAGATGGATATGAACGACAAGAACTGGTACTTCGTGCGCAACACCCCCAAGGTGACCGGGTTCGTCGGTGCCGGGAAGAAGCCCAAGCCCTTGTCGGAGAAAGAGGTCGCCACCATCCTCAAGCACATCGAGGCGACCCACGAGACGCCGAAACCGAAGTACCATTTTGAAACGGGCGAAGCGGTCAAGATCGTCGACGGCCCCTTCGTCAACTTCAATGGAGTGGTGGACACGGTCAACGAGGAGAAGAGCCTGCTGAAGGTTACCGTAACCATCTTTGGCCGGGCCACCCCCGTCGACCTGAGCTTCCTCCAAGTCGAAAAAATATAGGAGTTCATCCATGGCCGTGGTCAAAAAGAAAGCAGTCGTAAAAACGTTCAAGTTGCAGTTGCCCGCCGGCAAGGCCACTCCGGCCCCCCCGGTCGGCCCGGCCCTCAGCCAGTACAGCCTCAACATCATGGAGTTCGTCAACCAGTTCAACAAGTTGACCAACAAGATGGACGAGGACATGATCATTCCGGTCGAGGTGCAGGTCCACGCCGACAAGACTTTTTCGCTGGCGCTGAAAACCCCACCCGTCTCCTACTTCCTCAAGAAGGCTGCCGGGATCATGAAAGGTTCGGGCGAGCCCAACAAGACCAAGGTGGGCAAGGTCACCACCAAGCAGTGCGAAGAGATCGCCAAGGCCAAAATGGTCGACTTGAACACCACCGACCTGGCCGCCGCCACCCGTACGGTGGAAGGGTCCGCTCGCAGTAGGGGGTTGGAGGTCAAAAATGTCTAAGCACGGAAAGATCTACGTTTCCGCCCGGGAAAAGATCGAAGAGCGTGAGTATCCGGTCGAGGACGCCGTCAAGTTGCTCAAGGAGGTTCGCCTCCCCAAGTTCGACGAATCGGTGGACATCGCCATGCGCCTCGGGGTCGATCCCAAGTACCCCGACCAGATGGTGCGGGGCACCGTGGTGCTGCCCCATGGCACCGGCAAGGTGAAACGGGTGTTGGTGCTGGCCCTCGGCGAGAAGCAGAAGGAAGCCCAGGAAGCCGGAGCCGATTTCGTGGGCGGCGAGGAACTGGTCGAGAAGATCCAGAAGGAAAGCTGGTTCGACTACGACGTGGTCATCGCCACCCCCGACATGATGAAGGCCGTCGGTCGCCTCGGCAAGCAGCTCGGTACCAAGGGGCTGATGCCCAGCCCCAAGTCGGGCACGGTGACCTTCAACATCCGCGAAGCCGTCTCCGACATCAAGAAGGGGCGGGTCGAATTCCGGGTGGACAAGACCGGCATCATCAACGCCTGCATCGCCAAGTCGAGTTTTGCCGAAGACAAGATCGCCGAAAACTCCAGGGCGTTCATCAACGCCGTTTTGAAGGCCCGGCCGACCACGTTGAAAGGAAAGTACGTGCGCAGCGTCTACCTGAGCACGACCATGAGCCCGTCGATCAAGCTCGGCATCGCCGAGTTGGAAAAATAGGAATCAGGAGCAATCCATGGCAAGTCCGCGGATATTGGAAAAGAAAAAGCAGGCAGTGGATGGACTGTCCGACCTTTTCGGCTGCAGCGGGGTGTACTTGTTCGACTACCGCGGGTTGAAAGTGTCCGAGATGGAGAAACTGCGCCGCCAGGTCAAGGCCTGTGACGGCAACGTCAAGGTGCTCAAGGACCGCCTCGCGGTCAAGTACTTCGACAAGGCCGGACTGGCGATCGGGCGTGACGTGTTCAACGGGCCCGTCGCCGTGGCTTACGCCGACAAGCGTTTTGTCGACGTGGCCAAGGTGCTGGTCGAGTTCGAGAAAGAGAGCAAGAAGATCAAGATCACCCACGGGATCATCGAGCACAAGCTGATGTCCCAACAGCAGGTCGTGGCCGTTTCCAAGCTGCCCAGCAAGGAAGTGTTGATGACCCAGCTGGCCTTTTCGGTGGCAGCTCCGCTCCGCAAGTTCGGTTCGGCCCTGTCGTCGCCCCTTACCCACATGCTGATTTTGCTGAAAAATTTGCAAGACAATAAAGCCAAAGGAGGATCATGACCATGGCCGATTTTACCAAAGAGGATTTCTTCAAGCACCTGGACAACCTGACGGTGCTGGATCTGGCCGACTACATCAAGGAGTTCGAGACCCGGTACGGCATCAAGGCCGAGATGGCTGCCGTGGCCGCCGTGGGCGCTGCCCCCGCCGCCGCCGCTGCTCCCGCCGAAGCTGCTGAAGAGCAAACCGAATTCGAAGTCGTCTTGAAGACCGTCGGCGACAAGAAGATCAACGTGATCAAGGTCGTTCGCGAAGTCACCGACCTGGGGCTCAAGGAAGCCAAGGACGTGGTCGACAAAGCTCCGGCCACGGTCAAGAAGGGCGTCTCCAAAGACGAGGCCGAAGCGATCAAGAAGAAGTTTGCCGAGGTGGGAGCCGAGATCGAAGTCAAGTAAATGGGACTTTCTTTTCAGAGGTGGCCGAATCTGAAAAAACAGGATTGGTATGCAAGAAAAAAACAAGTACATTGAAAGAGTCAGTTTCTCTAGAATTTTTTCGCCAATCTCCGTCCCCGATTTGCTGGAAATTCAGAAAAAATCGTACGAAACTTTTCTTCAGCTCGACGAGATTCCTGACAACAGGAAAAACCTCGGGATTCAGGCAGCTTTCAAATCGATCTTTCCGATCTCCGACTTCAAGGAGACGGCGATCCTCGACTTCGTCTCCTACTCTTTCGAGGAGTGGACCTGCAAGTGCGGGGAGTTCAAGGGGATCGAAAATGCCCGCCCGGCATGCCGCAGCTGCGGCGCGTCGGTGCCGGGTACCTTCGAGGGGGGCAGCGATGATGTCTGCCCTATCTGCCATGACCTGGGTTCGATTTTCTTCCAGACCTGCCCGTCGTGCGGCGACCGGGTCCGGTTGAAGCTGAAGAACACCCCCGAAGAGTGTCTCGACAAGGGGTTCGACTTCTCGATCCCCCTCAAGGTGCGGCTGCGTCTCGCTATCTATGCCGAAAACAAGAAAGGCGAGCGCGAGATCAAGGACATGAAGGAGCAGGAGCTGTTCTTCGGCGAGATCCCCTTCATGACCGATCGGGGCACCTTCATCATCAACGGCACCGAACGGGCCTGCGTATCCCAGTTGCAGCGTTCACCGGGGGTCTATTTCATGCCGGGCAAGGCCCGAGGGGAGTATACGGCCAAAATCATCCCTGCCCGCGGCGCCTGGATCGAATTCGAAGAGAAGCTCAATCTCCTGCAAGTACGCCTCGACAAGAAGACCAAGCGCATCAACGTTACCACCTTTCTCAAGGCCATGGGTCTCTCCGATGACCTGGAGATCCTCAAGAAGTTCTACACCGTCTGTAACGCCAAGGTGGAGAACGGGATCTTCTACATCCAGAACTCGCGGTTCCTGAAAGACATCAAGGTGACGGCACCGGTCTACGACAGCAAAGGGGTCGAGGTGCTGCCTGTCGGCAGCAAACTGCTCATCAAGCATATCAACGACTTCGAGAAGATGGGGATCGATTACGTCCCCGTCGACATCGAGATGTTCGAGGATATCTACTCGGCCGTCGATCTCGAAAACGTGCTCCGTCTCAACGAACCGGTCAGCACCTCGCAGATCAAGAAGTTGCGCAAGATCAACGCCGAGTTCAAGGTGTTCTTTCCCGAAAGCGAGGAAGAGGAACTCGGCCCCATGCTCGCCTTCACCCTGCGCAAGGACAAGAAACGCAAAGAGTCCGACCAGGGCGAGAAGGTGGTGATCGCCAGCGACGACAGTGGCGAAGAAAAAGTGGCCAAGAGCCAGGGCGACGCCTACATCGAAATCTTCAAGAAGATGCGCCCGGGCGAGCCGGTCACCCTCGAGGGGGCCAAGAAGTTCTTCGAAAACCTGATCCTCGACCCGCACCGCTACGACCTGTCGTCGGTGGGTCGCCTGAAACTGAACATCAAGCTCGGCTTCAAGAAGGATTTCGAAAAAGACGTCTTCACCCTCACCCTCGACGACATGGTGGCGATCATTCGCTACTTCTTCAAGCTCAAGTACGACCAGACCGGGGCAATCCGCGTCGATGACATCGATCACCTGGCCAACCGGCGCATCCGCGCCGTCGGCGAACTGGTCGAAAATTCTTTCCGCATCGGTTTGATGCGGCTGGAAAAGATCATTCGCGAGCGCATCACCAACGCCCCCGACATCAACCTGCTGGTGCCCAAGGACCTGCTCAACACCAAACCGGTGTTCGCCGCGGTGAAAGAGTTCTTCGGAACATCGCAGCTGTCGCATTTCATGGACCAGACCAACGCCCTCTCCGAGACCACCCACAAGCGCCGCATTTCGGCGTTGGGTCCCGGCGGTCTGAACCGCGAGCGGGCCGGCTTCGAGGTGCGCGACGTGCACTCCAGCCACTACGGCCGGGTGTGCCCGATCGAGACCCCGGAAGGTCCCAACATCGGTCTCATCTCCTCGCTCACCACCTATGCCCGGGTGAACGAGTACGGGTTCATCGAAACCCCCTACCGCAAGGTCGAAGACGGTCACGTGGTGAACTACTACCGGGTGGAATACCCGGGCGACTCCCCGTTCAAGTACCACGAGATCGTCCGAGAGGATACCCTGCGCGACGAGATCAAGAAGCTGGAAAAAGCAAAGAAACGCGCTCCGCGCTTCATCTTCCACCCCTTCTACCTGACCGCCTGGGAAGAGGAGGAAGGGCACACCATCGCCCAGGCCAACACCCCCCTCGACGACAAGGGACGGATCGTCTCCAAAAAGGTGAATGTCCGCCGCGCCGAGGGTGAATCGACCCTGGTCGATCCCGGCGAAGTCGACCTGATGGACATCTCGCCCAAGCAGATCGTGTCGGTTTCGGCCTCGCTGATCCCCTTTCTCGAGAACGACGACGCCAACCGCGCTCTGATGGGCTCGAACATGCAACGCCAGGCCGTGCCGCTGGTGAACCCCGAGGCGCCGATCGTCGCCACCGGGATGGAACACCGGGTGATCCGCGATTCGGGCATGGTTCTCACCTGCAAGCGTCCCGGCGTGGTCATGAACGCCGATGCCGAACGGATCATCATCAAGGCCGATGCCCAACCGGTGGGTGTGGCCGATTTTGCGGGCGTTTCCGCCGACCTCTACGAGTTGCGCAAGTTCCGCCGTAGCAACCAGAACACCCTGATCAACCAGCGCCCGCTGGTCAAAGTCGGCGAACACGTCGACCGGGGTCAGATCATCTGCGATGGCCCCGCCTCGGATCGCGGCGAACTGGCCCTGGGCCGCAACGTGCTGGCCGCCTTTCTCCCCTGGCGCGGGTACAACTACGAAGACGCCATCATCCTCAGCGAAAACCTGGTGAAGGGGTCGGTGTTCAACTCGATCTACATCGTCGAGGAGACCATCGAGGCCCGCGAAACCAAGCTCGGCCCCGAGGAGATCACCCGCGACATCCCCAGCGTGTCGGAGACGGCCCTGCGCAACCTCGACGAGAGCGGCATCGTCCGTATCGGCGCCAAGGTCCATCCCGGTGACATCCTGGTCGGCAAGGTCTCGCCCAAAGGCGAAACCCAGCTCTCCCCCGAGGAAAAACTGCTCCGCGCCATCTTCGGCGAACAGGCCTCGGAGATCAAGGACTCTTCCCTGTACTGCCCCCCCGGAGTCGAGGGGACGGTGATCGACGTCAAGGTCTTCACCCGCCGCGGCATGGCCAAAGATCAACGGGCCAGCGAAATCGACCAGGCGGTGATCGCCCAGATGGAACGCAACTTCGTCGACGAGAAGAAGATCCTCACCCAGGAGAAGTTCGACCGCGTCCGCACCATCATGGTCAAAGAGAAGTTGGCCAAGGAACTCGTGCTGGGCAAGTTGAAAATCGAAAAGAACAAGACCATTCCTGCTGCCGAACTGGCCGCCATGGACGAGGGGATGCTCAAAGAGATCCGCAAGGTCGTCTCGGACGAGACCCGGGCCCTGATCGGCGAGATCGAACGCAAGGTGCGCCTGCATGTCGATGCCCTGCGGCTCGAGATCCAGGAAAAAATCGACGTGATGAAGAAGGGGGAGGAGTTTTCGCCCGGCATCATGAAGATCGTCAAGGTGCTCATCGCCGTCAACCGCCGCATTTCGGTGGGCGACAAGATGGCCGGACGCCACGGCAACAAGGGCGTGGTGGCCCGGATCCTGCCGGTCGAAGACATGCCTTTCCTCGCCGACGGCACCCCGGTCGACATCATCCTCAACCCGCTGGGCGTCCCTTCGCGCATGAACATCGGTCAGGTGTACGAGCTCATCCTGGCCTGGGCCGGCAAACAGATGGGGGTACACTACGAGACCCCGGTGTTCGACGGCGCCACAGAAAACGACGTGCGGAGTGAGATGAAGAAGGCGGGCCTCTCCGAGGACGGCAAGGTCGTCCTCTACGATGGTTTGACCGGCGACCCGTTCCGGGCCCAGGTGACGGTCGGCTACATGTACATGATGAAGCTCGAACACATGGTCGATGACAAGATCCACGCCCGCTGCACCGGTCCCTACTCGCTGATCACCCAGCAGCCGCTGGGCGGCAAGGCCCAGTTCGGTGGCCAGCGCGTGGGCGAGATGGAGGTCTGGGCCTTCGAGGCCTACGGCGCCGCATATATCCTGCAGGAAATCATGACGATCAAGTCCGACAACATCAGCGGACGGAACGAGATCTACTCGGCCATCGTCAAGGGGTCGATGGAATTCAACCCCGGTTTGCCCGAGTCGTTCAACGTGCTGCTGAAGGAACTCAAGAGCCTGGTCCTGAACATCGAGCTGGTCAAGCACGAGCGGGTGTCGGACGAGGCGAAAATGCAGGAAAACATCTCCAATCTATGAGATAAGGAGCCCCGATGCGAAAGTTGAAAAGGGACGGGAAAGAAACCAAGGTGATGGACTACAGCAAGATCCGGATCACCCTGGGTTCCCCCGACATCATCCGGCAGTGGTCCTTCGGCGAAGTCACCAAACCGGAAACCATCAATTACCGCACCTTCAAACCCGAACGCGACGGCCTGTTCTGCGCGAAATTATTCGGCCCCACCCAGGATTTCCGCTGTTTGTGCGGCAAGTACAAGGGGCTGAAGTACAAGGGGATCGTGTGCGAGAAGTGCGGCGTCGAGGTCACCCTTTCGGCGGTGCGCCGCGAGCGGATGGGCCACATCGAGCTCAATTCCAAGGTCGCCCACATCTGGTTTTTCAAGGGGATCCCTTCGCGCATCGGCGTGATCCTCGAGATCAGCGCCAAGGATCTCGAGCACGTCGTTTACTACGAGAATTACGTGGTCCTCGATCCCAAGGATATCCCGCAGCTCAAGTACAAGCAGATCCTCTCCGAAGAGGAGTACGGCGACCTGGTCGTGAAGTACGGCGAAACCGCTTTCCGGGTCGGCATGGGCGCCGAGGCCCTGCATGAGCTGTTGACCTCGCTCGACCTCGAGGACGGGGTGCGCGAACTCAAGACCCGCATCCGGGTGGAAAAGTCGATCCAGCGCAAGAAGAACATGGCCCGCCGGCTCAAGCTGATGGAGGACTTCCTCAAGTCGGGCAATCGCCCCGAGTGGATGGTCCTGTCGGTGTTGCCGGTGCTCCCCCCCGACCTTCGGCCGCTGGTCCGCCTCGACGGCGGCAGATTCGCCTCCTCCGACCTCAACGACCTCTACCGCCGGGTGATCAACCGCAACAACCGGTTGAAACGGCTCCTCGATCTCAAGGCACCCGACCTGATCATCAAGAACGAGAAGCGGATGCTGCAGGAAGCGGTCGATGCCCTGTTCGACAACCAGAAGCGCAGCCGCTCCTACATGAGCGCCCAGAAGCGCCCGCTGAAGTCGCTTTCCGATTCGCTCAAGGGCAAGCAGGGGCGGTTCCGCCAGAACCTGCTGGGCAAACGGGTCGACTACTCGGGCCGCTCGGTGGTGGTGGTCGATCCCAAGATGAAACTCGACCAGTGCGGGTTGCCCAAGAAGATGGCCCTCGAACTGTTCAAACCCTTCATCTACAACAAGCTGGAGAAAAAGGGGATGGTGACCACCCTGAAGGTGGCCCGGACCTGGGTGGAAGAGAACCGCGACGAGATCTGGGATGCCCTCGACGAGGTCATCAAAGAGCATACCGTCCTCCTCAACCGCGCTCCGACCCTGCACCGGCTGGGAATCCAGGCCTTCCGCCCCCACCTGGTGGAGGGCAACGCCATCAACCTTCACCCCCTGGTTTGCCCCGCGTTCAATGCCGACTTCGACGGAGACCAGATGGCCGTGCACGTCCCCCTGTCGCTCGAGGCCCAGACCGAGGCGCGGGTGCTGATGCTCTCGACCAACAACATCCTGTCGCCCGCCAACGGCAAGCCGCTTGCCGTGCCCACCCAGGACATGATCCTCGGCTTCTACTACCTGACCTTCACCAAGCGCGGCCTGCGCGGTGAAAACATGATCTTCTCCTCGTTCAGCGACGTCACCCAGGCGCTGGAGCAAGGGCTGGTCGACCTGAACGCCCGCATCCGCGTGCGCTATCACGGCAAGCTCAAAAACCTCGACACCTACCTGCTCGACCCCCAGGATATCGTGAACTGCCCGGTCACCGAAATCGTCCGCGAGGACAACCGGTTGCTGGTGACCACCCCCGGCCGGGTGATTTTCAACAGCGCCCTGCCCAAGGCCACTCCGTTCGTGAACGGTTTGCTCAAGAAGAAAGGGGTGCAGAACCTGGTGTACTACATCTACCTCACCCAGGGGTTCAACCCCACCGTGGTGACCCTCGACAAGCTCAAGGAACTCGGCTTCGAGTACGCCACCCAGGCCGGCTTCACCATCGGCATCTCCGACCTGATCATCCCGACCAGCAAGGAAGCCGTCATCAAGGAAACCGACAAGCGGCTGGAGAAGATCGAGAAAGAGTACAAGGAAGGCTTGATGACCTCGGGCGAGCGCCACAACTACATCATCGCCCTGTGGAACAAGGCCACCGACAAGATCCGTGAAGAGATGTTTGCCGGCCTGCGCCAGATCAGCTACGAGACCGACACCATCAACCCGATCTTCGTCATGTCCGATTCGGGCGCCCGCGGTTCCAAAGAGCAGCTCAAGCAGCTGGCCGGCATGCGCGGCCTGATGGCCAAGCCGTCGGGCGACATTCTCGAGACCCCGATCAAGGCCAACTTCAAGGAAGGGCTGTCGGTGCTCGAGTACTTCATCTCCACCCACGGCGCCCGCAAGGGTCTCGCCGACACCGCCC
>CAZTNO010000094.1:0-9992 GCA_964614865.1 uncultured Clostridia bacterium | reverse complement strand
ACCTTCACCCTGACAGCCAAAGCCACCGATCGCGAAGGACATACAATCACCATCGGCACCAAAACCATCACATGCGACAACGCAAATGCCACCGCTCCGTTTGGCACCCTCGATACGCCGACCCCGGGAGAGACGATCCACGGAAGTGCTTACGCCAGCTGGGGCTGGGCCTTGACCCCGCAACCGTCGACCATCCCCACCAACGGGTCCACCATCTGGGTGTTCGTCGATGGGGCCCCGCTGGGGAACCCCATCTACAGCCTTCCTCGGCCCGATGTGGCGGCCATCTTTCCGGGGCTCAACAACTCCGACCTTTCCGGAGGGCTGTTCACTTTGAATTCCAACACCCTCACCAACGGGACGCATAGCATCGCCTGGGGGGTCGTGGATGACAACAACCACGTCAGCGGCATCGGTTCGCGCTGGTTCTATGTCTGGAATTCGAGGGCGCCCTTCGCTGTCAATGGTCTTGAAGCGGATCCAATCGCCTCCGCCGGAATCCCGGTGCCCGAGGACGCCAACCAGCCCCTGACGGTGAAAACCGGCTTTTCCCGGATCGAACGGACAGTCCGCCCTGGCAAGAGAGGGGATGTGCTCTTGGAGTTGAACGTCAACGAACCCCTCACCTTGGTTTTCCCCGGAGAAAAGGGAGTCAAAGCCTTTTCGCGCAAGCCGCGAATGCGGGTCAATGACGTGCTGCGCGCCATGCCTGCCGGTTCCTCGATGGATGCCAAGACGGGGATCTTCACCTGGATGCCGGGGCCCGGCTTCTTCGGCACCTATCCCCTGGAGTTCCTTCAGGAGACAGGGGGACGCCTCCTCCGTCACAAGTTGACCGTGAATGTCGGCTGGGAAAAGGATAAGGAAAAGCAGGAGGGCAATTGACCGATATCACCTCGACGGGAAACCCCCGGGTGCATGAATGGGTTCGGCAGCGCGAGGAGCGTTACTTCTTTGCCGGCGAAAAGCTCGTCGGCGACCTTCTTGCCGCTGGGAAGGTCCCCGACCTCCTGCTGGTGGAGACCGGCAGCCCGCTGGCTGAAAAGTGGGCGGGCGCCGCCCGCGAGGTGATCCGGGTGTCGCCGCGGGTGCTGGCCAAGGTGTCGGGGATGGCGGCCCCTCCGCCCTGCCTGGCGGTGCTGGACCATATCGAGGAGGGCATTCCCTGGGAGCAGCAGCGCGTGGTCTGGGGGCTGTGCGGTGTCCAGGACCCGGGCAACGCCGGCACCCTGTTTCGCTGCGCCGCGGCGTTTGGGTTTTCCGCCCTCGCCCTCACCGACAGCGGGGTGTCGACCCAAAACGCCAAGTTCATCCGCGCCGCCCAGACCTCTCTGCTCGGCGTCCGCTTCGCCCGCTTTTCGCGGCTCGCTGATCTCGTCGCCGAAGCGGGGGGGGCAGGCTTCACCGTGGTGGCCACCGGCGCCAATCCGGGGGGGCGGGGCATCACCCCCGCCGAACTGCCCGGGCGCGCCCTGATCCTGCTGGGGTCGGAGGGGCAGGGGTTGCCCGCCGATCTGCTTTCCTCGGCGCCGGTGCTCGCCATTCCCCAAAGCGGGGCGGTGGAGTCGCTGAACGTGGCCATGGCGGGGTGTATCCTGATGCACTGGGTGAGGCAGGAGACGGGTGGCTGAACCGCGCACCCTCCTCCATGTCTGTTGCGCCCCCTGCGCCATCACCCCCGTATCCTGGCTGGCGGAACGGGGGATTCCCTGGAGCGGCTTTTTCTTCAACCCCAACATCCACCCCCGGCGGGAGCACGACCTCCGGCTGCGGGAAACGCTTTGGCTGGCCCAGCGGTTGGATTGGCGGATCGAAACCGGAGAGGCGGGGGTCGAGGAGTGGTTTGCCGAGGTAAAGGGCTTGGCGAAAGAACCCGAGCGGGGGCTGCGTTGCGAACGGTGTTTCGCGTTTCGCCTGGAACGGGCGTTCGTTTACGCCCGACAATACGGCTTTGCCCAGGTGACGACCACCCTCACCGTCAGCCCCTTCAAACCGTCGCCGCGGATCTTTTCCGTCGGCAAGGTTCTTGCCGAGCGGTATGGTATTCCCTTCCTGGCCGTCGATTTCAAGAAAAACGACGGATTCGCGAAAGGGCGAGCCCAGGCCCGCAAATTGGGGCTGCGTATCCAGACCCACTGCGGCTGCGTGTATTCGCTGGTGGCGGGCATGTTGCGCCGGCGGGGGGGCCCTCCCCGCGAGCCTTGACTTCGGGTGTGCTTTCAACGATAATCCATCCCATGATGGCCTTTCCTGCGGGGGTTCGAAACCACCGGCGATTCTGGAAAAATTGCCAGAATCGGTTGTTTTCATGGTTTTTTTGACCATATTTTTTTGGGAAAAAACATGACCCGTTCTGTTTTTTTTTCAGGTAGTTCGAAAATAAATGGAGAAAAACGATTGCGTTGCGTTTATCGGCAAGCGGTTTTTTTTGGTCTCCCGGCCCCGGCTGGAGCCCGCTAGAGAAGAATGGAGAACGATCGGGGAGTCAGTGGCGCCGTAATGGCCAGCAAGATCAAGACGCTCGCAGGGAATCGGGCCTACCTGGTTTCGGGGCTGGTGGTCACCCTGCTGGTCTGGGTGTTGACGGTCACCGGAACACTGAAATCCTGGGACGGGTTCTTTTATGAAATGCTGTTCCGGTTGAACGCCACCTTCGTGTCGGTTCGTGCCGAGGTCACCCTGATCTCGATCGACCCTCGGCGCGGAGATCTGACCGCCGGGGAAACCCTGCGATTGATCGGCAATCTGCAAGTTCACAAGCCCCGCCAGATCGTCTTGAATTACGTCCCCCTGGAGTTGACCGGGGCAGGTGTCGACCAACTGGCCGCTGCCGGCAACGTGGTCGTGGGCATCCCCCTCCCCACCTCCCGGGCCCTTCCCCTGTCCCGAAGCGGCCTGATCCCCGGGGTTCTGGCCCGCCGTCGTCTGCCGATCGGGATATCGGCCGTGCCCCACCCGGGCGAGGCCAAGGTGCTCGAGCTGCCGGCCCAGTATCTCTGGAATGGCGAGGAGATCCCGTCTCTCGAGGTGGCGGCCGCGCGGGCCCGGGGGGAGGGGGACGCCTCGGGGCGTCACCCCTCCTACCGCATCCATTATCGCGGCGAGAGCGGAAGCCTGCCCCATCTTGCCCTGGAGCGGGTGGAGCGCCAGGATCTGGTCGGTTCGCTGATCGAGGGGCGCTCGCTGCTTGTCGGGCGAGGGGGGGGGGGCTTGACCCCGGGGTATGCCACCCCCACCACCGCTTTCGGGTCGAGCATGTCGCTGCTCGAAATCCAGGGGCAGGCGTTGAACACCCTGCTGGTCCGAAAGCCGATATTCGTCATCCCCTCGCTCGCCCTGCTGGCGATCCTGCTGGCAATCATGCTGTTGACGTCCATGTTGTACCAGCATCTGAACCTGGCCCTGTCGAGCTGGGGCACTTTGGCCTTGGTGGCCTTCTACGGGATCGTCTCGTTTGCGGCTCTCCTGCTGGCACGGCGCTGGATCCCGCTCGGCTCGCTGGTTGCCTTGCAACTCGGTCTCTTCCTGATCAACTCCATGAAGCGATCGTTTCTGTCCGATCAAACCCTTCACGAGCTCCTCTTCGATTTGAACGCCAAGCTCCGGGCCCGCTACCATCCGACCACCCTCTACCAGGAAAAAGAGCATTGGAAGCAAATCACCGCCATGGTCGTGCAGATCCTGTCGGTGCGGCGGGTGATTTTTCTGGAGCGGGTGCCGCTGGACCATCGGGTGAGAGAGGTCGAGAGTTACCTCTGCCCCCTGTCCGACATCGACGAGAAGCGACGCGACTACCTCCGGACCCCGTACAGCGAGGCCATTGCGCACGGCGGCCCGATCATGATTTCGGCATCGCGACCCTACCTGAAACCCGCTCCGGACGATGACGAACAGTACCTGGTCCCCCTCGGCTTTGCCGGCACCATCCTCGGTTTCTGGGCTTTCAGCATCTCTCCCGAGAATCGCGCCGCCATCCCCGATTTTTTGCCGCTGGTCAGGGCGTACGCCTTGACGATCAGCGAAATGCTCTACAATCGCAAAGAGCTCGAACGGGAAGAGCGTCGGGCCCGCAGGCTGTGGTCGGTGTTCACCCGGGTTTGGGAAAAAGAGGCCGCCGACATCCTGAGCGAAACGCTGGAGTTGTTCAAAAACCAGTTCGACCACCTGAACCACGTCTTCAGCCGCCTGAACACGCGGACGATCGCCTACGACCTGTTCGGGCGGGTCCTCGTGGCCAACGATCTGATGCTCGAGTTCCTGAAAAAAGAGGGGTTGATCCCCTACCAGATGAACCTGCTCGACATCTTCGCCGCCCTGACCGGCCAAACCATCAACGAATCGCGCCAGGTGCTGCGCCAGGTGATCGTGGAGCGGCGGCGGATCACGCTGGTCGTCAACCGTCAGGACCAGAGCTTTTTCTTGCACCTGAAGCCGCTGGAGTTCCAGGAAGGGTTCCAACCCCGCCTGGAACCGACCCCTTTCGGCATCAGCGGGGTGGTTTGCGAGGTCAACGAGATGACCGAGCGGTCCAGGTTGTACGAGATCAAGAAACAGCAGGTGAACCAGTTGAACTCGGGGCTGTGGCAGGAGTTGCAGGGTTTGTCCGAAGATCTGGCCGGGCTCGAGCGGGCCACCGGGCTTGCGTCAGGTTCTGCGGAACGGATCGGGCGGGCCAAAAGCCGGGTCCAGGAGACCCTCGCTGCCCTGGCCTGGTACCGAAGCATCCAGGATTCGGGGCAAAGCCCCGAAGAGATTCCGGCCCGGATTCTGCCCTGCGATCCCGACAAACCCCTGACGCTGGCCATCGACGAGGTGGAGGGGGTCATCCGCCGCCGCCACGTCGTCCTCGATGTCGACCGGCCGCCGCTTCTGCCTCCCGTTCTCGCCTTTCCCGAATCGCTCCACAAGCTGTTCCGGCAAATCCTCGACGTGCTCGCAGCCGACACCCGCGAGGGGGGGCACCTGCGAATTGTGGTCCAGGAGAGCCGCTCGGTGGTGGTTTTCGAGTTTTCCAGCTCCGGTTTCGGGATGACCCGGGAAATGATCGAACGTTTTTTGATCGGGGAAGGGGCCGAGGTGACGGTCGAATGGCGAAACCTGCGCCGGTCGCTGGAAGAGGTCAAGCGCTGGGGCGGCGAGTGGGGGGCCGATGGCGGGCTCGGGGCCGGGATGTCCTTTTCCGTGCGACTGATCCCGGGCCGGTAGGAGGGTCCCGAAGACCATGGCGGGGCTATTTCCTCTGCACATCTTTCCCGAGGGAGCTCTCACCCACTCCGTGGTCACCACGGTCTGGATCGGCGTCTTTGTCACCGCATTCTTCAACCTGCGACTGGGCTGGCCGCTGTCGGGGCTGGTGATCCCGGGATACCTCGTGCCGCTGTTGTTGAGCCGTCCCTGGTCGGCCGCGACCGTGATGGTCGAAGGGGTGCTCACCTATTTCCTGGTCTGGCTGTTTTCCGAATTTCTCTCCAAAACCAATCGCTGGAGCAATCTCTTCGGCCGGGATCGCTTTTTTGCAATGTTGCTCGCGAGCCTCGTGGTACGCATCGCGATGGACGGTTTCCTGCTGCCGATCCTCGGCGATTTTCTTCGGCGCGAGCTGCAGATCGACTTCGATTATGCCAACAACCTGCGCAGTTTCGGGCTGATCATCACCGCCCTGATCGCCAACTACTTCTGGAAACCGGGGCTCCGGCGCGGGATGGGGTCGCTGCTGACGGTGATCGGCCTCACCCTGGTTTTGGTGCGCTACGGCCTCATGGAGTTGACCAACTTCAACGTCGGCCGGTTGGAGTACATGTTCGAGGATCTGGGGATCTACTTTCTGGCCAGCCCGAAAGCCTACATCATCATCGTGGTCACGTCGCTCATCGCCTCCCGGATGAACTTGAAATACGGGTGGGAATTCGGCGGCATCATGATTCCGTCCCTGCTCGCCTTGCAGTGGTATCAGCCCGTGAAGCTGGTGGCTACTCTGCTGGAGTCGGTGATCGTGCTGGGGCTGGCCGTGCTGGCCCTCAAACTGCCGGTGTTTCGCAATCGGTCCATCGAGGGGGCGCGCAAGATCCTCCTGTTCTTCAATATCGCCTTCCTCTACCGATTCGTCCTCGGCCATGTGCTGCTGCGGGCCGCCCCGATGATGCAGATCTCGGACGTGTTCGGCTTCGGGTACCTGCTCACCACCATGGTGGCGATCAAGATGCATCAACGTTCCTTTCTGCCCCAGATGCTGCGATCGCTGTTCCAGACCTCGTTGGTCGCCGTGCTGGTGGCCAGCGCGATCGGTTTCGGCCTGACCCAGGTGACCCGATGGACCACGCCGCCCCCCCCCCTGGACCCAAGCGCGGTCCACACGATCGTCCAATCGCCGGCCCCCCTTGTCGAGCGGTTGCGAACCGAAAAACTCGCCCTGTACCAGAACCTCCTGGCCAAATCGGTCACCTTGCCCACTTCGAATGAAATCGCCACCTTCAGCCGGGGGGTGGCGATGCTGGCTGCTGTTTGTCGCGGGGAGACGGGCGAGAGCGAACTCGCCCAGGCGGCCAAACTGCTTGCGACCGTGGATTACCTGGTGGAGCGTTCCAGCGATGGCTATCTCCTGCTGCGGGAGAGGCCGGGGCGGGTGCGGGGAAGAGGAATCTATGTCTTTTCTCCCCACCTCTCCTCGCGGGGAGGGTTGATTGTCGAGGTTCCGGCCCCCCTCGACGAGGTCCCCTCCATGGAGGCCGGCATCTGGTTGTTTTTGGAGCTGAAGGGGGCGGCTCTGGCGATTGCGGGGAGCGCCCGCAAATCCGATCTGGGGGAAGTCGCCAACGTGCTGGTCAATCCGCAAACCCTTTTCAACGCCTTTCACCGGGTCATCGACGAGGGCAACGCCTTGCAGGTCCGCTCCCTGCACCACCAGCTCGGCCGCTTGAAGCCCGAAGATCTGGCCGATTCGGGCGAAGTTTCCTGTCTGTGGGTGAAAAAAGGGCTCCCCTCGGGACTGGCACTCGCCGGTTTGCAGAAAATGCTCAGGCAATACCGGGTGGAGTGGAACGCTCCCCCCGCCAGGAACGTCCAGCGCCAGCAGAGCCGGGAGGGCTTTGCCGAGCTGTTCCTCGACAAGCAGAGTTTCCGGCGCGCGCGGTTGGCCATCCAGCCCCTGCCGGCAGCGGCACCTAAGCAAGGGGATGTCCGCACGGTGGAGAGCTACCTCAGCGAGGAGTTGCTTGCCCGGCCCGATGAGATCGCTCCCCGCGGCTCGGAGAAGTACCGGCCGTTTTCAATCGAAGAGCTGATGTACCTGGATCAGGAGGTGATGATCCCCCTTCAGGACCTCGTGAAACGGGCCGGGACTCTTGCGGCGCCCCTGCCAAATCTTTACGAAGAGGTCCGCGCCCTGGACGCCGCCGCCGCTGCCTTGGGCTACTCGCTGGTTCTCCTGAGCCAGCCGGGTGACGGGGACCGATTCCTCATCCTGAGAGAGCGGGAGTCGGCGACCCGCCGCCATGGCGGCACCTGCCTGATCCGGCTCGGCACAGCCGATCCGCTCATGATCCAGATCCCCCGGCCGCTGTTGGAACGAAACACCCTGGAATACGGCGTCTCCCTGCTGGAGACTCTCCGGGCCCGCTTTCTGCTGATCGCCGGGGCGCATCCCTGGGCCAATCGCGACGGCCGGGCCGACATGATCCTGCGGGGCAACAAACACTCATGGTTCAATACGATCTCCCAGTCGATCCTGCGCGAAACCAGGGCGGCGCCGCTGATGGTCGTCGTCTGTCGGGCCAGGGCGGCCCTGACCGATCCGCTTTCCCTGACGGGGGGGATCTTTCTGGCCTCGAGCGAGGGAGCCGTCGAACGGGGCCAGTGGAGCCCCCAGGTGGCGGAACTGGTCAGGCGCCTCGATGCCGACGGCATGGTCGTCGAACCCGTGGGCGGGCAAAGGGGCACCGCAGGGTACGAGGTCGGGGATTCACCGACCTCGATCTACCTGCCGCTCACGGCGAGCAAGGAGATGGTGGTCCTGTGGCTTCCGGCTCAACTGCGGGATCATTTCCGGCCCGAAACTGGCAAGCAGCTCGAGGCTGACCAGTTCGCCGCCCTCGGGATCCCGACCCGGCAGGTCGATCTGTTCGAATCCCTGGCAGGCATTGCCCCTGCCGGAACGAGAGCGGCGCTGTCCGATGCGCTTCGCAGCCTGGTGGAATCCTATATCCGGCATGGCGACGTGGTGTTGCTGGAGCGGTTGCGGGCTGCGGCCGGCTCCGGTCGCCTGACGAGGTGGGTGGACCGGAATTCCCGACGGACCTTCCTGGCCATCGTGCCCGAACCGGGCCCGATGCCCGTGGTGGCCAGTCTGAACCCGCGCTTGCCTGAAACGGTGACGATCCCCCGAAAACGGCTTACCCGAAATGCCGTCCAACGTTTCATCGACCTCCAGGCGGCCTGGCTGACGGTGACCGAAACCCCATGAAACGGCTGATCATCGTCTTTTCGATCCTCGCCCTGGCCGGTTGGGGGGCTTTCCGCCTGCTCCGTTTGTCTGACGGGGAGAGGGGCGAGGGTGAGCGGCAAAGCCCGCTTCCGGTGGCCACCTACAAGAGTTTCGTCTACGATGTCGAACCCTCCCGCTGGCTGACCTTCGACTTTTCGCCGACCCGGAAGTTGCGCGTGCTGTCCAACGCTTTCCTGCCGGTGAACGCCGACCCTTCGGTGGCGTCGACCTATACGCTGGAATACCGGCTGCTGGACCGGGCCGGAAACACGGTGCTGCAAAAAACCTACGTCCACCGGACCAGCCTCACCACTTTTCGCCCCGATCCCGCCGGCCCCTCGCTTCCGATCCACTCTTCCACCGATCCCGACGTCACCGTCCTGGACGGGAAATCGTTTCTGATCAACCTCCATCACGTTTCCCTCGCCGAAGCACGGCTCCCCCGCCGCCTGATGCTCCGCCTGAAGCAGCTGGATTCGCCGTTGACCCGGGTGGCCGCGCGCGTCTACGTCGAGGAGGAGATCCCCTCTTTCAAACGCAGCAGTCGCTGGCTTCGTTTGAAAAAGCGCAGCAAACAACTCCTGGTCGAGGGGTGCCTCTATCCCGAAGAGTTGATGACCATCCAGGAAAAGCTCAACGGTGCCTCGCGCAGCTGGAGTGTGGTTGCGCCGAATGGCATCCGGGGCAAGGATTTCCGGCGCTCGCTGGTACTCGCTCCAGGCCAGGCCTATTTGGCCGATCTCGAGGTGGCGGGCCGCAACACCGGCTTCATCCCCGCCGGGCTCTTCATCCCTGCGGGGTCGTTCGGGGTGGTTCCCCTGGTTTCTGGGGGGGGGCGGTATCGTCTGGAATTCGAGCCCGAGGGGGCCCTGACCGCGGAGTCGGAAAAACAGCCCATTCCCGTGATTTGGGTGGATAACCGCGAAACCCGGACCGTCGATTCGTCGTGGAAGCTGACCGACCCCGGGGTCCCCTTCGAGCGGGATTATCCCGGCGATGGCCTGCTCGACGTCCGCCCCCCCGTCGCCGGCTATCTCCGGGTCCACTGTTTGCTGGACGACCGCTGGCGCGAGATCACCCCCCGGCCCTGGTCGATTTCCAC
Organism: uncultured Clostridia bacterium; assembly: GCA_964614865.1. Classification (GTDB taxonomy): domain Bacteria; phylum Acidobacteriota; class Aminicenantia; order UBA2199; family UBA2199; genus CAZTNO01. The sequence goes on along the minus strand of CAZTNO010000094.1, from coordinate 411 downwards.
CTACCTGCTGGCCCCGGGCGAATCGGTGGAGTACCGCGTTTTCCCGCCCACCGACCTGGAACAACCGATGCCGCTGCGACTGGATTTGCGCGGCCTCTGGCCAGGCAGGGTTCGCCCGGCAATCCTGCCGGCGGTGCGGGTCCGCTTTCTGGGGCCGCAGGGCGAGGTGCGCAGCGAATCCCGGATCGAGACCCTCCCCGTCCTCTCCGACTACGACTGGGTTCACCGCAAAGAGGTCAAAGTCAGCGAAAAGACCGGTCGTTTTTTTCTGGTGCCGGCGGGGGTGACCACCGTGCGGATCGAGCGGGTGGATTCCGGACAGGCGGCCTTTCCCTCCTTTGCCGCCGTTTCGCTGTTCAACGCCCCGGCGACATCGCCGTTGCGCAGCCGTACATTCGCCGCCCCCACCAT
>CAZTNO010000093.1:0-10137 GCA_964614865.1 uncultured Clostridia bacterium | reverse complement strand
TTGAAGTATTGAAGTGTTTCCGAACAAATGCTCGCTATTCCTGGATCAAAGTAGCAATTGATGAAGTTTCGGCATGCTTATTGGATGAATCCCATGGATGCCTACTCAGACAACTCCAGTTCTGTCCACGATTATTCTATTCCCACTGCCGATCACTTCAATACTTCAAAGAACCGTCCCCGCTGCTGATTAAGAACCGTCCCCGCTGCTGATTCGAATTTTGAGGTCGGGGCCGGAGTGGTAACTGCCGTCGGCAAGCTGCCCCACCGTCCAGGTGAAGGCCCCGGCGGCGGCCGGAACGCCGGTGGCGACGACGCCAAGGAGGGTATCCCCCCGCAGGAGTTCGATCTTCAGGGTGCCGGTCAGCTTGGACGTCCAGGTCAGGGTGCGGGTTTCCCCCTGCCGCCAGACCTCCCCGCCGTTGGGGGTGAGGAGGATCAGGGGCTCCGTTGTGTTCGGGCACAAGTTGGCTGGAGAATCGCTGTTTCGGGGGATCGGCTCCCCCGCCCCGAAATCGAGCCGGTTGTTGTCGGTGTCCTGGCAGGCCGCGTCCATTCGTCGGAGCGCATGGGCGACGGAGGGGGGGGCCTCCGCCACGGCGCCTTCATAGCAGGTGGCCGTCCCGTATCCGAGCCGGTCCCGAACCTGGCCCGACGGACAGCTTCCGACCAGGGGCTGGGCCCCCATCACCAGGGCGATCGTCCCCCCGGCGGGATCGAGGTCGAGGGAACACACGGCATCGGCGGTGGGGAGGGCTGTCCCGCCGCCCGGGGTGTGGCATCCAACCAAAAAGTAACGCCCCGGATCGATCCGGCCGCTCAAGGGGACCGATTGCCAGACAGCCCCCCCGGCGGGGCGGTACTGAAGCGACCAGCCGGTGATGTCGATCGGGACCGGCTCGGCGTTGAAGAGCTCGATGAAATCGCTCCCGAAAACGGCCCCGGCCCGCCCGGCGCTGCCGTACACCTGGGAGACGATGCAACGTGGCGAGTTTCGCCTCTGCCAGGCATTGGCGACGATGGTCTGGCAATGGGGGGGGGTGGTGCCGGTGCGGTAGTCCTCTTCGCCCCGGGCGATCGCCGCCGCCAGCAGCGGGTCGGGTTCATAAAACTGCCCATCGAAAGAGGTCCCCCACATCGGGGTCGACCGCTCGGTGTAGATGATGGTTTCGAGCGGTCCCGAAGCCCCTCCCGACGAATTCTTGAGCGCCCAGTAGGTCATGTTCTCGATGAACGCGGCCCGCTCCGGCGGCGTCATGAAATAGCCCAGGTAGGCGCTGTCGTACCCCATCATGCCGTTGGCGTAGAGCATGAAGCCCCATTCGAGGCGGCTCCGGTAGGCGGCACGAAAGGCTTCGGGCAACAATTTGGCTGGCCCGTCGTTTTGGATAAACGAAACGCTCTTCTGGAAGTCAGCCTCTTCGGATTCGAAGTAGTTCTCCTGCATGTCCACGATCGGGCAGGTGACAGAGGCACTGGCAAGGCCCGCGAGAAAGGAGGGATAGAGGCCGTAGGGCTCGCCTTCCAGGGCGGCCGGATCGAAAGGGACCGTCGCAGAGTAACGGCGAAGGCAGCCCAGACCGAACGTGACCATGAACCGCGTCCCCGGCGCCTCGGCTTCGATCGCCGCCATCACCTTCGCCCCCAGCTCGATTATCCGCTGCTGACACTCGGAAAACGTCTTTTCCGGCACCATTCCCCGCCATGGTGCCCGGCTGTCGTTGAAATCCCACGGGCTGTAGCCGTACAGGTCGTAGTATTCGGGATCGAACAGGATGCCCTTCAGCCCCGTCAGACGGGCCTGCCTTGCCAGCACGCGAAAATTGGCCACCGCCAGGTCGCGATCCGAGTCGTCCCACAGATTCCAGGTCTGTGCCGGCTGCCCGGCCGTGTAGGCGGCGCTGCACAGCGCCCGGACGTAGTTCCGGTCGAGGGTTTGCGAGCTCCAGCCGGCCATCGCGGCCCGGTCGGAGGCAAATCCCGCGTCGGTGAAGGCTGTTTTGTGAAACACCAGTCCATACCCGTAGTTGAGGATGCGCCCGTGGAAGAAGGGCCAGCGAATTCGGTAGGCATCGATGTCGAGCCTGAACTCGCGCGCCTCGGCCCAAGGGCCGCTCATCTGGATGAGATCCCCCGGGGAACTCGAACCCAGCCCTGACGGAAAAGCCCCCAAGAGGAAAGCGCAGAAAAGTGAAGTCGCAATTTTCCCGGTGGACATGCCTCCCCCCCTAGACGGAACGCAGATCGGCCCAGTTGGGGCCGGTCTTCAGCGACACCTTCAACGGCACCGCAAGCTGCCAGGCGTTCTCCATCTCGCGACGCACGGTCTCGATCAAAAAAGCCTCTTCCTCGGGGGGGTACTCGAACACCAGTTCGTCGTGGACCTGCAAGAGCAGCCGGCTCCGGCGCCCGAGCAAGGCCCGCTGCACCCGGATCATGGCCGCCTTGATGATGTCGGCGGCACTCCCCTGCACGATGGTGTTGATGACCATGCGCTGGCCGTTTTCCCGCACCGGACGGCTTTGGCTCTGCACCTCGGGGATCTGGCGCCGCCGCCCGGCCAGGGTGCGCACCTCGGGGGGGCCCGCCACCGCCGCGGCCACGGTGCGGTCAATGAAGTCGCGCACCCCGCAATACCGCTCGAAGTAGGTGTCGATAAACCGCTTGGCCTCGCCGAAACCGACACCCAGCTCGCGGGAGAGCGAGTAGGCCCCCCCGCCGTAGATGATCGAGAAGTTGATGATCTTGGCCCGCCGTCGCAATTCGGCGGCCCCCTCCCCGGCGAGCGGCCCGAAGACCAGCTCGGCGGTGCGGCGGTGGATGTCTTCGCTACCGGCAAAGGCCCGCACGAGTTGCTGGTCCCCCGAAAAATGGGCCATCACCCGCAGCTCGATCTGCGAATAATCGGCCGACAGCAGGTTCATGCCGGCAGGAGCGACAAATGCCCGGCGCAGGTTGACTCCGCCGAGTTCGCCTACCGGAATGTTCTGCAGGTTGGGGTCGGAAGAACTCAGGCGCCCCGTGGCCGCCACCGCCTGGTTGAAGTTGGTATGCACCCGGTTTTGGGGGTCGGCTCCGTCGAGCAGGCCGATCACATAGGTGGAGAGGGTCTTCTTCAGGGCCCGGTAGTCGAGGATCGCCGCTACCACCGGGTGGTCGCCGAGTTCGGAAAGGGCGTCGCTGTCGGTGGAATAGGCGCCGGTCTTGGGAGTTTTGCGGGTTTTCGGCAGCCCCATCTTGCCGAACAGGAGTTCGCCGAGCTGCTGCGACGAGTTGACATTGAACGGGGTCCCGGCCATGCGGTGGAGTTCCTGCTCGGTGGCCACGATACGCTTTTCCAGGGTTTCCCGGGCATTGCTCAGGTAATCGCGGTCGACCATCACCCCGCACGCCTCCATGGCCGTCAGCACCTCGACCAGGGGGATTTCCAGCTCGCGGTACAGCGGCAGCAGCCCCCCCTCCGTCAGCTTGCCGCGCAAGATCTCCTCGAGCTGACCGGTCAGAAACGAGTCGTCGATGCAGTAGCGGGCGATGCGGTCGAGGGGCACCTGGGCCAGCGGGACCTGGTTTTTGCCCTTGCCGGCGAGTTCGTCGTATGAGACCTGGCGTACCCCCAGGAACTCGGCGGTCAGGTCCTTGAGGCCATGGGCCCGACGTTCGGGGAAGAGGAGATAGGAGGCGACCATGGTGTCGTCGCTCACGCCGCTGGTCGGCAGCCCGGCAGCGCCCAGGGCCAGCAGGTCGAACTTGACGTTATGGCCGGTCTTGGCGATAGCGGGGTCGGCCAGCAGTGGGCCCAAAATGGCGCCGACGTCATCGCGGTCAAAGGCCACCTTTTCACCGGGGGGGAAGCGCAAGGGGACGTAGACTCCCCCGCCCTGCAGGGCCAGCGACAATCCGACAAGTTCAGAGCGGGTGAAATCGAGGGCGGTGGTTTCGACATCGAGGGCCACCGACCCTGCGGCGGCGATCCGCCTCGCCAGGTCCTGCAAGTCCATTCGGGTGCGTGCGATCTGGTAGTTTTCCGGCAAATCGCTTGTCCCGCCCGCGGGGGGAGTCGCCGGCACCGGCTTATGCCGGTCGAGTAGAGACTGGAATTGGAACCGCCGGTAGAAAGCCTCCAGGCGGTTTTTGTCGGGAGCCGACAAGGGGGGCAACACGATCTCCTCGGCAGGAGGGGGGATGCGATCGAAATCGACCAACTGGCGCGACAGCTCCAGCATCTCGTGGCTTGCCTCGATCCGCGCACGCCAGCGGGGCTCGACCGAGGAAAGATTGTCGTGGAGCATGGCCGCCAGGGAACCGTGGCGCTCGATCAGCTTGAGGGCGGTCTTTTCGCCGATGCCGGCGACCCCGGGCACGTTGTCGCTGGCATCGCCCATCAGGGCCAGAAAATCGGCGATCTGCTCGGGATAGAGGCCGAAATAGGCCCGCAGCCCCTCGCGGTCGAGCTTGCGTTTCTCTTTGGGGTGGAAAACGGTGACGCGGTCGCCGATCAACTGGAACAAATACTTGTCGGCCGAAAAGATCACCACCTCGTCGCCCGCAGCTGCCTGTCTCCGGGCCACCAGGGCGATCAGGTCGTCGGCCTCGTAGCCGGGCAATTCAAGAACGGGGATGCCGCGCGTTTCCAGAAACTCCCGGATCCAGGGCAGCTGGCGCAACAGATCCTCGGGCGGCGGGGTGCGCTGGGCCTTGTAAGCGGAGTAGAGGTGGTGGCGGAAGGTCTTCTCAGCCCGGTCGAAGGCGACCGCGACCCGGCCGGGCTGCAGGTCGCGGATCAGCCCCTCCACGCGGTGGATGAAGCCGTACAGCCCTCCGGTAGGTTCACCGCCCAGGGTGCGCATGGTGCGGTTGGCGTAATAGGAGCTGTAAACCAGGTACATCCCGTCGATCAGCAGGATGGGGGCGGGCATCGATCAGTGGGCTGGGCCGGCGAGAAAGTCGAGCACCATCTCGTCGAGGGTCTTGTCCTCGATGCTCTGGGTGTCGAGGGAGAGGAGGTGGGAAAAACTGCCGCCGCGGAGTTCGCTGATCACCTGATCGTGTTGTCCTTTCATCAGCGTCTTGATCTTCTTCTCTTTGTCGGCATGGCCGGCCAAATAGGCCCGGGATACCCGCCGGGAGAGGAGGATTTCACCGTGGAGGTAGACCAGGGTCTCGATGGTGGGGTTGGTGTCGCCTTTGTCCTCGGTCTGGATATGGAACACTTCACTGCGGTACTTGATATCGGTGTTGAAGCCAACGATCATGAACGGATATTAGAGAATATCGGCGGCCCTGTCAAGGTGGGTGGAGGTCTGGTCCACCAGGCGGTGGCGCAGGTACTGTCCGAGGCGGAAGATCAACAGGTCGCTGCGGCGGATCCGGTCGATATTTTCGCGGCGGATGTCGAACCAGAACAGGCTGATCCTTTGCAGGATCGTCACCAGGGCTCCGTAACCGGCGCTGTCGGGTTTTTTCACGTGGGACAGGCGGCCCATCAACGTATCCGCGAGCTCATCGATCCGCCCTTCGTAGTACCAGCGGTTGTTTTCGTTGAGCAGCCCCAACGCGGAGAACTCCCGCAAGGCCGCCGAGCGCACATCGGCTTCCCGCAGCTGCGAAATCTGGCACTCCACGAAATCACGGAACTGGGCGAAGGGGTTCACCGGCTCGCGGGCGATCTCCTCGGCAGTGGGGACGTGCTCGCAGAAACGCGACATGTACTGGAGTAGCAGGATGGCGTTCTCGGTGCGCATCTTGCCGCGAAAGAAACTGCAGGTCGACTCGTCGTCGAGCTCGCCCTCGCGACGAAGGTCGGCGGCCTCGATGCTCAGGTGGCTGAGGTGTTCTTCCACCTCGACTTTGAGTTGGGCAAAAGCCTCGGCATCGGGTCGAAAACTCGCACGCAACTGCTCGCCGATGGTCACGGGTCGGGCCTCCGCTATGCTTGGGGCCTGCCTGCCCCAGGAGAACAAATGGAGGGCATTGTACCCGAGTTGGAAGTGGGTTGCAAGTGCAATTTCCCCTTTACACATTCGCCGGGCCGGGGTATCTTACCCCTGGAGGGAATCATGGCGATCTGGCAACAGGTATTCTGGAAAAACTCCCTGCTGCAGTGGACGATCTCGCTGGCCGAGCTGCTGCTGCTGTTCGCCCTGCTGGAACTCCTGCGCCTGTTCCTGATCCGGAAAGTCCGCAAACTCGCGAGCCGCACCAAAACCCGCTGGGACGACTTGCTGGTGCTGGTGCTGGAAAAAACCCGTCATCTGACCATTTTTGTGGTCACGCTGCACTTCGCCGCGCTTTCGCTCACCTTGCCCCCGCGGCTGACCCGGTTCCTGTTCTCGCTGGTGGTGTTGGCCCTCCTCTATCAGGCGGGGCGGTGGGCCACTTCGGCGATCCGCTTCTGGCTGGACGGCTACCGGCAAGAAAAGCTCAAAGACGATGCTGCTGCGGTGACCACCATGGGGGCCCTGGCCTTTTTGGGCCGGGCCATCGTCTGGTCCACGGTGCTGCTGCTGGCCCTGGACAACCTCGGCATCAACGTCACCGGATTGATCACCGGCCTCGGCATCGGCGGCATCGCCGTGGCCCTGGCCGCCCAGAACATCCTGGGCGACCTCTTCGCCTCGCTCTCCATCGTGCTGGACAAACCCTTCGTGATCGGCGATTCGATCTCGTTCGACGGGGTTCAGGGAACGGTGGAGCGCATCGGCCTCAAGACCACCCGCCTGCGCAACCTCACCGGTGAGGAACTGGTGGTGGCCAATTCCGACTTGCTGCGCAGTCGCATCGCCAACTTCGGCCGCATGGCCGAGCGGCGGGGGGTGCTCGCCCTGGCAATCGCCACCGACACCCCGGTAACGAAAGTGGCCGCCCTGCCCGGGGTCATCGGCGAGGCCATCGGCACGGTGGCGGGGATCCGCCTCGCCAGGTCCCACTTCAAGGGCTTCGGCCAGTATTCCCTGGACTTCGAAGCGGTCTTCTGGGTGCCCGGATCCGACTACGAGCGCTTCATGACCGCCCAGCAGCAGGTCCACCTGGCCGTCCTCACCCGCTTGCGGGAGCTGGAAGTGGCACTCGCCACGCCGGCTCTGACTGTGCGCACCGCGGCCACGGCAACGGGCCAGGGAGGTTGAGTGGGGTTCCCCCCGGTCGGGAAGGCCGGACATCGGGTCCCCGAATCGTTCTCGGCGAATTCGCCGGCAAAGTCGATCACGCAAGCCCAGCGGTAACGGAGATGGGGACCGATGGCGACCCCGACCCGGGTAAAGGTCGGGGTGAAGATCGACTGCCGGTGGCCACGCCCGGGCACGTCGTCGTCGACCAGGAGCAACACGACGATATCCCGCGCCTGGCCATGGCCATAGCCGATGATCTCGCCTGCCGACAGTCCCACACTGCCGTGGCGACTCATCCGTGCCAGCGGATCGCTGCCGTCGCCCCCCCGGTGCCCCACCCCGCCATTCAACGCCTGATCGCGCACATGGTCCCGGGCGGCCCGAGAAATGCCGCAGGACGGGATCAGCAGTGGCAAGGGAGCCGTCAGGGAGAGGAATTCGATCGCCTCGTCCACGGCGGCGAGTCCCTCTTTGGTCGTGAAGGTCACCCCTTGCCGCACGTAGGAAAACCGGTCCTTGAACGACCGCCGCCACTCCCGCACGATTTCGGCATAAGCCTTGGGAAACCGGCGAGCCAAATTGAGTTCGGCTACCACTTCCCGCTCCTGCGGTGTCAGATAGCCGACTTCCGCGGCCGCTTCCTCCTGCCCCGGCAGGAGAGTCGTCTGGCCGAGCAACCCCAGGATTAGCAAACAGGCGGTGAGTCGGACATTCCCACGACGGCTACGGAACATGGGCCTCCTTCCGGCGGCGGTTTGCGGGGTGATGATACGCAAAAGCGGTGCCCCGCCACAAGTCCCGGGGGTCAGCGCGGGTCGAGAAACTCCAGCAGGCGGGCACGGATGCCGGCGGCGTCGAGCCGGTAGTGGGCCAGCAGCTCTTTGCGCGAGGCCAGCATCACGTTTTCGGCCGGGACGGCAATCGACAAACGGGGCACCGACAACTGCCGGTCGGAGAGCAATTCGTCGACCGCGGAACCGAGGCCGCCGGTGCGGGAGGCATCCTCGACGGTGACGACGGGCCGCCCCGCCCGGGCGGCGGCCAGCACCACCTCACCATCGAGGGGGGAGACAAAGCGCGCGTTGACCACGTTCAGGTCGTATTTGCCCAGTTCGGGCGACTCGGCGGCCCTCAGGGCATCGTGGGCCATCGGCCCCAGGGCCAGCACCAGCGGACCCTGGCCGGAGCGCAGTGACTCGCTTTTCCCCAGCGGCAGGTCGTGCCAGTCGGGATCGAGGGGGACACCGCGCCCCGGTTCCTTGGGATAGCGGATAAACACCGGGCAGAGCCAGGCAAAGGCGCTGTGAACCATGTGTTGCAGCTCGTTTTCATCTTTGGGCGCCGCGATCACCACCCCGGGGATGGCCCGCAGCAAGGCCAGATCGAAGAGCCCCTGGTGGGTGGGGCCATCGCCCCCGACCAGCCCCGCCCGGTCGATCCCCACCACCACCGGCAGGTCCATCAGGGCCAGATCGTGGATCACCTGGTCGATCGCCCGCTGCAGGAAGGTCGAATAGACGCCGATCACCGGCTTTTCGCCTCCCAGGGCCAGCCCGGCGGCGAAGGCGAACATGTGCTGCTCGGCGATGCCGACGTCGTAGAAGCGACCCGGATGGCGATCCTGGATCCGTTGCAATCCGGTCCCCTCGGGCATGGCGGCAGTCAGGGCGATCACCTTCGGGTCCTCTTCCACCACCCGCAGCACCGTTTGTCCGAACACCTCGGAGTAGGAAACGGGCTCGTCGCGCTCCAAAAACTTGCCGTCGGCGATGTTGAAAGGGGCCGAGGAGTGGTAGGAGCTGGGATCGACTTCGGCCGGTTCGTACCCCTCCCCCTTGCGGGTGGCGACGTGCAGCAGCACCGGGAAATCGTGCTTTTTGGCGGCCTCGAATTCGCGCAGCAACTCGCCGATGTCGTGGCCGTTCACCGGGCCGATGTACTTGATGCCGAGCTCGTCGAACAGGGATCCCGGCACCATCATGGTGCGCATCAGCGTCTCGATCTTCTTGGCGGTCCGGAACATCGACGGCCCCACCCCGGGCACGGCCCGGAGCATCGACTGCACCACTTCCTTGAGGCGGATGTAGGGCCTGCCGGCGGCCAGGTAGTTGAGGTGCAACGAGATGCCCCCGACGTTGGGGGCGATCGACATCTTGTTGTCATTGAGGACGATGATCAGGCGGGGCTTGAGCTGACCGATGTGGTTGAGCGCCTCGAGGGCCATCCCCCCGGTCAGGGCCCCGTCTCCGACCACCGCCACCACGTTTTCCTTGCCCTGCCGGCGGTCGCGGGCCGCGGCCAGGGCGCAGGCCACCCCGAGCGACGTCGAGGCATGGCCGGCGTTGAGCACGTCGTATTCGCTTTCGCGAAAGTCGGGAAAACCCATCAGCCCGTTGCGCTGGCGGATCGAGAAGATCCGTTCCCGCCGTCCGGTGACGATCTTGTGGGTGTAGGCCTGGTGACCGATGTCCCACAGGATCTGGTCCCGGGGCGCATCGAACGCCTTGTGCAGGGCCAAGGTCAGGTCGACCGTGCCCAGGTTGGACGAGAGGTGGCCGCCGTTGCGGGCGACCACTTCGACCAGCAGCCGGCGGATTTCGCCGGAGAGCTCATCGAGTTCCGGAATCCCCAGGGGCTTGAGGTCGGCGGGGGAATGGATCCGATCGAGCAGGGGCATCATTTGCTCCGGTAAACCATGGCCCGGGCCAGGGCGATCATCGCCGGGGAAGCGGCTCCGGCCTGTTCCAGGTGGGCAACGGCCGATTGGTGGAGCAAATCCATCTGCCGCTCCACCTCGCTGCGACCGAAGTAGATCGCGGCGTTGGGGCTGCGGTTGCGGTCGTCTTTGTGCAAGGCCTTGCCCACCACCGCCTCGTCTCCGGTCAGGTCGAGCAAATCGTCGGCCAGCTGGAAGGCGGCCCCCAGGTCCCGTCCGGCCAGCCGCAACTCTTCGGCGGCTGAAGTCGGCAGATCGGCGATCAGGGCGGCGACGGCGAACACGGCCTCGATCAGGGCCCCGGTCTTCCTGCGGT
>CAZTNO010000092.1:2885-10212 GCA_964614865.1 uncultured Clostridia bacterium | reverse complement strand
ACGCCGCTGGAGATCGCCCGGCGCGTGTCGGCCCGCCAGGCCCTGCCGGGGCTCCTTACCGCCATGCTGATCGCGATGGGCCGGGGCATAGGCGACGCCGCCTCGGTGCTGTTCACCGCCGGTTTCACCGACTCGCTGCCCGGCTCCCCGCTGCGACCGGTGGCCACGTTGCCGCTGGCCATCTTCTTCCAGCTGGGCTCCCCGCTGCCCGAAGTCCAGGGCCGCGCCTATGCCGCCGCCCTGGTGTTGACCCTGCTGATCCTGATCGTCAGCCTGGGCTCCAGACTGATCGGCAAACGCCTCACCCGCCATGTCATCCGCTGACCGGAGAATCCCATGAACGGCTGTCACATTTCGGTGGAAAACCTGTGCGTGCGAATCGGTTCCCAACCGATCCTGAAAAACATCTCGGTGCAGATCCCCGACCACAAGATCACCGCCATCATCGGTCCGTCGGGGTGCGGCAAGAGCACCCTGCTCAAGTCGTTCAACCGCCTGATCGACACGGTCGACGGGGTGAATTTCTCGGGGCGGGTGCTGGTCGACGGCGAGGATATCCTGCAGGACGGCATCGAGCTCACCCATATCCGCAAGAAGATGGGGCTGCTTTTGCAAAAGCCCTCCCCCCTGCCGATGTCGATCTTCGACAACGTGGCCTTCGGCCCCCGCCTGCACGGCCCGTGCGACCGCAAGACGCTTGCCGCCACGGTGGAACACTACCTGAAGGTGGCCAGTTTGTGGGACGAGGTCAAGGACCGGCTGTACGACCCCGCCTCCAAGTTGTCGCTGGGGCAGCAGCAACGCCTCTGCCTGGCCCGGGGGCTGGCGGTGGAGCCCGAGATCATCCTGGGCGACGAGCCCACCTCGGCCCTCGACCCCGCTTCCAGCCAGCGCATCGAAAAGACCTTTTTCGAACTCAAGCAGGACTACACCCTGGTGATCGTCACCCACATCCTGCGCCAGGCCCGCCGGCTGGCCGACTACGTGATCTTCCTCTACCTCGGCGAACTCGTCGAACACGGCCCGGCCCGGGAGGTGTTCGAGAATCCGCAGCAGCCGATGACCCGCGAGTACATCAAGGGCTTGATCAGCTAACCAAGGCTTTCCCCCCCCCCGCTGGCCCCGGCTTTCGACCGTGACCAGAACCCGCGCCTGGCCCTGTTTTTTTCCGGCAAAAAAAAAGCCGCCCCCCGTTCCCAGGGGGCGGCTGATCGTACTTCGGTTCACCCGGGCAAAGGCCCGGGAGGTGGAAATGCTAGAGCCCGAGCTTCTGGCGGGCCTTGGCGGTCAGGGACTGGAACTCGGCTTCGATCCGCTGCTGTTCCTTGACCAACGCCTGCCCTTCGGCCGAGTTGTCGGGGGCGGGACCGGCGGCCGCGGCACGGAGCTGCTTGATTTTGGCCTGGGCCTTGGTGATCTTGTCCTGCTCGTAGCCGGGCATCTCGATGTCCTCGTACTGGGCGGCGAGTTTGCGCTCCAGCGAAGCCAACTCGCGTTCGGCCTGGGCGATCTCTTTCTCGTTGGCGGCTCCGGCGGCGGGCTTGATGCTCTTCACCGTGGCGTTGTACTTGGCCACCTTCTGGTTGTAGCCGTACTTTTCGAAGTGGAAGTACTTGGCGCTCTTCAAGGCGGCATCCTCACGGGTGCGGTCCCCTTCCTTGCGGAACAGGAGGGCGGCCTCGATGTAGAAATCGATGGCGGTGTCGAGGGCTTTGGCGTCCTTCTTGCCCTTGGCCTGGTAGAGCCCGGCCAGACGGCTGGCGGTGATCCCCTTGCGGGCCGCTCCGTAGGCGGTGGTCAGGTCGCGAATGGCCACATCGCCCTTGCCCGAGGCGATCAGGCTGCGGGCATAGATCTCGAAGATCTTGTCGTCGGCCTTGTCCTGGGCTCCCAGCGAACCGTAGAAGGAGACGGCCTCGTTGTACTTCTTTTCCTGGAACATGACGCCGATGCGATCGAGGTTGGTGACCGCCTTGGTCGGCACTTTGGGGCCCTCGATCAAGGCCTTCTTGACCACCTGGGCCTTTTGGGCCGGCTCGCCGCCCATCGAAATGGCCTTGTCCAGCATGGCCAGCGCCTTGCTCTGGTCGTGCTTGGGCGAGCCCTTGACCCCGTAGGCGTTGCCCAGCACCAGGTACAGGTCGCCTTCCAGCTTCTTGTCGGGGATACCGAGGGCCAGCGCCTTTTCGCCCAACTGGATGGCGTTGTTGTATTGCTTGGTGTTGTAGTTGTCGACTGCCAGCCAGTAGTAGGCCAGCTTGGTGAAGATGTTCTGACCGGCATCGGGGTACTTGCGCACGTACTCCTCGAAAGCCCGGATCCGGGATTCGCCGCCCTTCTTCTGGATGGCGGTGGTGTAATCGACTCCGGCGTTCTCGTACCCCTGAGCGACGGCAAACGCCGCCAGGAAGGCAACCATTACCAACACCCACAGTACTCTTTTCATAATACCCTCCAGGGAGATTGTTCGACGTGCGTGGCGCCGAAGCGATGGGCAATTATACCATATCGGACGGCAACAAATCCAGATTTTCCGGCAAAAAGGGGGGGGTCACGGGATCACTGCGCAAGAGCCCTAATACCACCGGAAAATCCGCCGCCCGAGAACCAGAAAGACGACCCCCGACAGCAACAGGATCACCCCCGGCACCACCACCTGGGCAACCCCCGCTCCCTCGCCCATCACCGCCCGCAGGCTGTCGGCAACCACCGACAGGGGGAGGAAGCGGACGATTGACTGGGTCCATTCGGGAAAATGACGGTACGAGAAGAACACCCCCGACAGCAGCATCATCGGGAACTGCACCGCGTTGATCAGGCCATTGCCCACCCGGGTGTTGGCCGTCCGGCTGGCGATCAGCACCGCCAGCCCCGAGAAGGCCAGGTTGCCGGTGGTAAAGACGAAGGCCAGGGCGAGCAGGCTCCCCTGGATGCGCACCCCGAAGGCCAGGGTGCCGAACAGGATCAGCATCAGAAACTCGAGGCCGCTCTGCACCAGCCGGGCCGACACGAAAGTCAAAAGGAAATCGGTGCGGTTCAGCGGCGAGGCGGCCAGCCGGCGCAGCAGTTTCTTCATGCGCGATTCGATCAAGCCCCAGCCGACCCCCCACATGGCCGAACTCATCAGCCCCATGGCCAGCAACCCTGGGATCAGGAAGTCGATGTAGCGGGTGCCGGGCAAGGTGAGCCCGGTGAGACGCACCGCTCCCCGCTCCGCCTCGCCCCCGGTCAATTCGTCGCGCAGCCGGCGGGCAGTCACCTCGGCGGCGCTGTTCTGCGGATCGTACGCGAGCTCGATTGCCCCCTCCCGGCCCGCCCGGGCGGCCACCCCGACTTCGCCCCGCTTCAGGGCGATCACGGACTGCGCTTCGGTCATGGGCCGGATGTCGATCCCCGCCAGGGATTTCGCCGGCAAAGCGGCCATCTGCGGCCCCGTCCAGGCCACCGGCACGGTGGTCTGCCCGCCCCCCGAAAAGGCGATGCCCAGCACCCACGACAGGATGATGGGGAAGAGGAACCCCCAAAAGATCACCTCGGGCTCGCGAAAGAACTCTTTGAAGTGCAAGGTGACGATGGCCAGAAAACTGCGCAGCCTATTCATCGAGGCGCCTCCCGGTCATGTCGACGAACAGGTCGTCGAGGTTTGGGCGCCGACATTCCAGCCTGAGCAGGGGCAGCCCCGCCTGGCAGGCCCGTTCCTGGAAGAGGGGGAGCGAGGTCAGGATGTCGGGGACCAGCAAACGGCCCTGACCGGAGGGGGGATCGTACTCGAGCTGCAGCACCCCCGGCAGGTCGGCCACCGGCTCGATCGCCGATCCCGGGGGCAGGGTGAAGGCGATGACGTCGCCGCGACCGTGGGTGGACAGCAGGTCGTTCAGGGTCCCCTGGGCCAGGATGGTACCGTGGTCCATGATCACGATCCGCTCGCAGAGGACTTCGGCCTCCTCCATGTAGTGGGTGGTCAGCAGGGTGGTGGTGCCGGAGACCTTGAGCCGGCGCAGGATGTCCCAGATATCGCGCCGGGCGTGGGGATCGAGGCCGGTGGTCGGCTCGTCGAGGATGAGCACCCGGGGGCGATGGATCACCGCCACCCCCAGGGCCAGCCGCTGCCGTTGCCCCCCCGACAGGTTCATCACGTAGGCCCGCCGCTTCTCCTGGAGGCCCAGCTCCTCCATCACCTCCAGCGCCCGCGAGCGGGGCAGGCCGTAGAGGGTGGCGAACAGGCCGAGGGTCTCTTCCACCGTCACCCGGTCGGAAAACTTGGTCTCCTGGAGCGACAGGCCGATCTCCTGGCGCAGCTCCCGCTCCCCTTCCCGCCAGGTTTTGCCGAGGATGCGGATCTCTCCCCCGTCGGGGAGGAGGATACCCTCGATCATCTCGGCCAGGGTGGTCTTGCCGGCCCCGTTGGGACCGAGCAGGGCGACGAACTCGCCGGCACCCAGGGTCAGGTCGACCCCGCGCACGGCGTGTACCTTGCCAAACGACTTGTGTACACCGACGACTTCGACGAAGGGTGTCATGAGGTACTCAACAGAGCCAGACACGACCGGCTGGGGTGTTCCCATCCCAGAGGGATTGGGGCGAGCAAATTCCACCCGGCCGTCAGCCGAGCTTGGCGCCGCACTCGGCGCAGAACTTGGCCCCCGGGGCCAGCGGCTTGCCGCACTGGGGGCAGAAGCCCCCTTTCTTGACCTCGACGCCGCACTCGGGACAGAACTTGGCCCCCGCCGGCACCGGCCTGGCGCAGGCGGCGCAGGGGATCGCCGCCCCGCCGGGAGCGGGGGTCGCCGCGGGCTGGGCTGCCGCCTGCTGGGCCGCCGCCATGGCGTTCTGGATCATGCCCGGCATCATCATGCCAAAACCCGCACCGAGACCGAGCCCCGTGCCGTTGCCCGCCGCCCCCTGGTTCTCGGCCGCCTTCTCCATCGCCTTGGCCGCCTTGAACTGCATGAAGCGGTTCAAATCGCCCACCGCCCCCATGCCGGCCCGCTCGTCGATCATCTTCTGCACTTCCTCGGGGGGGGTGATCGAGTTGACGATGAAATCGACGATCTCCAGGCCGTACTTGGCCAGGTCGTCGGCTACCCGGCTCTTGAGCCCGGTGCCGAGTTCGTCGAAGTACTGGGGCAGTTCGAAGATGGTCTTGAGGGACTCGCCGAGAAAATCGTTGAGCCGCCCCACCACCAGATCCCGGAAGAAATCCTCCAGGGTGGCCACGGTGTAGATGGCCTGGGTCCCGGCCAGCTGGCCAAGAAACAGCGAGGGGGTGGTCACCCGCAGCGAGTAGATGCCAAAAGCCCGCCGGCGGACGTAGCCCAGTTCCGAATCCTTGAAGCTGACCGGCTCTTTGGTGCCCCACTTCAGGTTCAGGAACGTCTTGAGGTTGACGAAATAGACCTGGGCCTGGAACGGCGACTTGAAGCCGAAGGGGAGCGAAAGGAGCTTGGTCAGCACCGGCACGTTCAGGGTGGACAGGGTGTGGCGCCCCGAAGTGAAGGTGTCGAGGGCTTTCCCGTCGCGGAAAAAGACCGCCGCCTGGTTTTCCTGGACGATCAGCTGGGCGCCGAACTTGATGTCGGCGGATCCCTCTTCGGGGATGCGGTGCGACAACTCCTGACCGGTTTGATCGAAGTACTGGATGATTTCGAGTTTCACGGACTACTCCTTGGTCAGCCCTTTCAACAGGGCCGCGCGTTTCTTGAGGCCGGCATCGAGCTCGTCGAGGGCGGCGGTCAGCCCGTCCATGGTGGGGTCGGCCTGGACCAGCCCGGTCAGGGCGTGGCCCTGCTCGAGCAACGTGGCGTCGAGGGCATAGACGGCGTCCAGCTCCGCTTCCTTGACCTTGACCAGATCGAAGAAACCGGTGTAGCCGCGGTCGGCGTAGAGCACCTCGCCGGCGATCCGTTCCAACCGCTGCTGCATGGAATTCAACGGGGTCAGCAAGGCCAGGTTGCCCTGCCGGGACAACTCCTGGATCCGCCCGCCGATCAGCCTTTTGACCTCGTGCAGCCTGGCCGACAGCCACTCCCGCTGCAGCTTGTCGGAATCGCGCCGCCGCTCGCGGTCGGCGTATCCCTTGTAGCCGGGAATCTTCTCGATCAATGCCTCCAGCTTGCCACGCTGGTCTTCGGAACGCTGGCGAATGTCCATGAAACACCTCCCTGTGAAAGGCTCGATTATACGAGGCCCCCTGCGCGAAAGCAACCTCCCCGGGGAACCGGAGCGGGCCCCTTTTCGTAGAGGGTTCTTCGGCCACCAAGCCGCCGACACCCAGGGAGGTCCCGATGAGAGATTGGCCGCGCCGCATCGTCCGTTCCGTCCAACTGTTCCTGCTGCTCTGCCTGGTTTTGCCGCTGGCGGCCACAGGCACGCCCCGGGGCCCCGACCTGGCGCAAGAGATCGATGCCGTCATGAGCGGAGTCTACAAACCCGGCGGACCGGGAGCCACGATCATCGTGGTGAAGGACGGAAAGACCCTGTTCCGCAAGGGGTACGGCCTGGCCAACCTGGAACTCGGCGTGGCCATGGCCCCCGACATGGTTTTGCGCCTGGGTTCGGTCACCAAGCAGTTCACCGCGGTCGCCATCCTGATGCTGGCCGAAGAGGGCAAGCTGACCCTGCTGGACGAAATCGGCAAGTTCCTGCCCGACTTTCCCACCCAGGGCCAGCGGGTCACCATCGAGCACCTGCTGACCCACACCTCGGGCATCCCCAGCTACACCGACATGCAGGAGTGGCTGAAGATGTGGCGCCAGGACCTGACTCCGGGGGAGATCATCGCCCTGAGCAAGGACAAGCCGTTCGAGTTCACCCCGGGCCAGCGCTGGAAATACGACAACACCGGTTACGTCATGCTCGGCGCCATCATCGAGAAGGTGTCGGGGCAGAGCTACGAAACGTTCATCCAGGACCGCATCTTCACTCCCCTGAAGATGAAGAGCTCCCGCTACGACCACAGCGAGCGAATCACCCCCGGCCGTGCCGCCGGCTATCAGCAGAGCCAGGACGGTTTCGTCAACGCCCCCTTCCTGAGCATGACCCAGCCCTACGCCGCCGGTTCCCTGATGTCCTCGGTCGATGATTTGGCGGTGTGGCACGAGGCCATCTTCTCGGGCCGGTTGCTGAAGAAAGAGTGGCTGGACCGGGCCTTCACCCCGGCCCGGACCAGCGACGGCGAATCCACCGGCTACGGCTACGGCTGGTTTTCCGCCACCCTCCAGGGACACCGCACCATCGAACACGGCGGCGGCATCCACGGGTTCACCTCCTATACCCTGGCCCTGCCCGACGACCGCATCTACGTGGCCATCCTGACCAACAGCACGGC
>CAZTNO010000092.1:0-2875 GCA_964614865.1 uncultured Clostridia bacterium | reverse complement strand
GAGAACGGGCGCCCCAGCCCCGGGCCGAGCGCATCGCCGAGCTGATCCTGGGCTTGCGCGGGACCGAGCGCAAACCGGTCGTCCTGACCACCGGCGAACTCGACGCCCTGACCGGAGTCTACGAGGCCCCCGAGGGCCAGTCCCGGGCGATCTCCCGCGAAGGAGCGCAACTCTTCTCCCAGCGCATCGGCGGCGCCCGGTACCCCCTCCAGGCCGCCTCGACCGATGTTTTCTTTTTCCCCGATTCGGAGACCGCCCTGAGATTCACCCGGGACGCCCGGGGCAAGGCCACCGGCCTGCGACTCGAGGCGCGCCTCGGCCCTGCCGAAATCTACCGGCGCAGCGACAAGCCGCTGCCGACCGTCCGCCGGGAGATCGCCCTCGATGCCCGTCTGCTCGAGCGTCTCGCCGGCGAATACGAGTTGATGCCCGGCTTTACCCTGCGCATCACCGTGGAAGAAGGCCACCTGATGAGCCAGGCCACCGGACAGGGAAAATTCGAGCTGTTTGCCGAAACCGCGACCCGCTTCTTCCTCAAGGTGGTCGATGCCCAGGTGGAGTTCGACCTCGACCAGAGTGGTCTGGCCACCGGCTTGACCCTGTTCCAGGGTGGCCAGCGCATCCCGGGGCGCAAGGTGAAATAGGTCATTCTTCCTCTCCCGGTGGCCGCTCGCGGCCCGAGTCGAGCCGCCATGGACGCGGCCCCGGGAGGCGAATTTGACTTCGTTTTCCGGCAAGGGTATGATGGAGAAACAAGAGGACCCGACACTCTGACCCCGATGATGGGCGACGACAAGAAAATCCGCGTGGGCGATGTGATCCCGCTGGACAAGGCGGTACGGACCGACACCTACTACATGGTCATCGTGGAGGGCGAGAAGTACCTGGTCGATTCGGGCGGCAAGGTGGTGCTGGCCCATGGGCCGGCTCATCCCGCCGAGCAGGAGCCGGCAGCGCCCGTTTCCTCCAAGCCCTCCGAAACCCTCAAACCACCCGCAATGCCGTTGCGCTACCGCCCGGGCACCCCCGAGTTCCAGACCGCGATCGAGCACGTGCGCACCATCGTCCGGCTCTTCATGGAGCAGATGCAGCAGCACTACCGCGCCCTGACCCCGCGCATGGTCGAGGCGCTGGCGAACAACCAGACCCCTTTCCGCAAGTACCTGGACCTCGAGCGGGGAGGGCGGCCCGGGCTGATGGCCTTCCTGATCCGGGAACTGTTCAGTCGTTCCAACATGTCGGAGCGCGGCCTCGACATTCTCGAGTTTCTCACCCAGGTGATCGCCATCCGCGAGGACGGCATCATCAGCCGCGACCTGCACATGACCCGGGAACTGCAAAAATCCACCGTCACCGGCTTTTTGCGCTTCATCCGCGGCCTCGGCGACAACCCCGAGAAGCGGCAGATCATGCTGCGCACCCATCAGGCCTTCATCGACCAGGAATTCCAGCTCATCGAAAGCCAGGGCGGGATCAGCTTCTACATCAACTCCTCGCGGGTCAAGGCGCTCAAGGAGCAGCGGGACCGCATCCTCAACGACAACAACCACAACTACATCGAGAGCCAGTACCGCCGGCTGGTCCGCTCTCCGGGCGACATCTACCAGGACAACCCGCTGGCCTACATCCAGGCCCTGGCCATCCTGCGCCTCATCTCCAACTCCCGCAAGGAGCAGCGCGGGAAGAGCGAGGACGAGCGCGAACGGCTGCTGTTCGACATCCTCAGCTACCGCACCGGGGGGCAGCCCCCCGGCTGACCCGCCCTCGACGCCCTTCCCATCCTCCCGCCCGTTGCCTGCCTGCGCTTTTGACAGCGCGGTGCCTGGTATGATAGATTGAACGAAGTGGACACCCCGCCGCGAACCGGGGCTGTTCCCCGCTCCAAGGAGGACGCATGTTGCGAAGACTGGCCAATCTGTTCCGGGGTTTCCTGGGTCTGTTCGTTTCGGGTCTGGAGAAGCAGAACCCGCGGGCCCTGATCGAGGCGGAAAAGGAGAACCTGCGCAAGCAGATCTCCCGCTTCAACGACAGCCTGGCCACCCATGCGGGCTTCGTCGAACGGCTGATGCGCCAGGTGAAGAACCTGGAGGCCAAGGAGCGGGAACTCACCGCGAAAGTCTCCGCCAACCTCAAGGCCGGCAACCGCCAGGTGGCGGGGCAGATGGCCCTGGAGCTGCGTACCGTCAAAGAGCAGCTGGAGGAGAACCGCCAGCAGCTGGTCGCAGCCGAGGAGACCTACAAGAAGCTGCTCAAGGCCCGCGACGTCTCGGTGGAGGAAGCCCGGGCCAAGATCGAGAAGCTCAAGAAGCTGATGTCGGAGACCGAGATGATGGAGGCCCAGGCGGAGTTGCAGGAGATGGCCGCCGGCATGATCACCACCATCGGCGGTTCGGGCGACACCCTGAACCGGGTCGAGGAGTACCTGCAGGAACGCCGCGACAAGGCGGCGGGCAGGGCGCGGGTCGCCGGCTCCAGCGTCGACATCAAGGAATTCGAATTGAAGGAAGGCGAACAGAACGCCCTGGCCGAGCAGGCCCTGAGCGAGTTCGAGTCGGCCTACGGCTTCGCTCCCCCGGTGGCCGCCCCGGCAGCCCCGGAAGACCCGCTGGCCGCCCCGCCGCCGCAAAAGGAGCTGGGCCCGATCGAGAAGAACTGACCTCCCCCGCCATAGGGACGGACCTTGACAATTTGACAATTCCTGAAACCCTGGTCTGAACGTGTTTTTCAGTCAGGGATGGCTCGCCCTTTGCGCCTGGAAAACTCCGGGTACAGGCCTTTCTTGCAAACTGTCAAATTGTCAAGGTCCGTCCCTGAGCTCTCTTGCACCGGTACGTTCTCCTTCCAATCCACTTGCAGCAACTGCCCGGGCGGGGTC
>CAZTNO010000091.1:0-10238 GCA_964614865.1 uncultured Clostridia bacterium | reverse complement strand
AAAGGGCTGCCCGCACTATAGAAAAAAAGTGGGTCGAAGTCAATGACCTGCTGGCTTTTTATGCGGCCGCTTGGGGGTGGCTGTTGAACCAAGCGGGCCATTCCGGCTAAAATACCAGCTCGCCCCAAGCGAAGAGGGCGGCAGGAGGGGCGAATTGACCGGGCTGTGGAAGTGGTTGACCGTGTTCGCCCTGGGGGTTGCCGAACTGTGGGCCGCCGCCCCCTTTGGTGCCCTGGTGCGCCTAGATCCGCTGCCGGTGTTTTTGGTGGCAACGCTGGGGACCGTTTCGGGCGGCGTGGCGGTGGCGTTGCTGGGGGAGGGGGTGCGACGCTGGATGGTCTGCGGGAGAAACCGGGAACGGATCGAGAAAAAACAGGGCTGGCTGGTTCGCCTCTGGTTTCGTCACGGAGTGGTCGGCTGGGGGGTGCTTGCGCCGTTGCTGGTCGGCTCGCCGCTGGGGGCGGCCATCGGCCTGTTGCTGGGAGCCCCCGCCAGGCGGCTGGTTCTTTGGCTGAGCATCGGCGGGGTCCTTTGGAGCGCGGTGTTTTCCCTGTTGCTTTGGTGGGGAGGGCGACTGCTGGGGGGGTGAGCACCGATCCCGGGCAGGTCAGCCGGGTGCCGCTTTTCCCAGTTTGATCTCTTCGAGCTCCTGCCAGCGAAGGTAGAGTCGCTCCAATTCCCGCTCCAGTTCCGCGAGGCGGTCGGTCAGGGGGGCGATGGCCGCACCGGCGGTGCGGTAAAAGGAGGGATCGGCCAGTTTGGCCACCCCTTGCGCTCTCTCGTTTTCCAGCGCTTCGATCTGCGCCGGCAAGCCGGTCAGCTCCCGCTCCTCGTTGAATCCGAGCTTGCGCCGGGAGGGCGATCGGCGCGGCGGCGGGGCTGCCGGGCGCTCCGTCTCCGGAGTTTGCGCTGGAGGGCCCTGGCGCAGCCAGTCGTCGATTCCGCCGATCGTCTCGGAGACCACGCCGGGAGCCTCGAAGGCCAGCACCGAGGTCACCAGGTTGTTCAGAAACGTGCGGTCGTGCGAGACCAGCAGCAGGGTGCCGGGGAATTCGGCCAAGCGCTCCTCGAGGAATTCCAGCGTCTCCAGGTCGAGGTCGTTGGTGGGTTCGTCGAAAACCAGCACGTTGGCCGGGTGGATCAGCAGCCGGGCCAGCAGCAGGCGGCATCGCTCGCCGCCCGAGAGTACCCGCACCTTCACCTGGGCCCGTTCCGGCGGAAACAAAAACTTCTGCAGGTAGCCGATCACGTGCTGCGACCGCCCCTCCACCGTGACCGTGTCGTTGCCCCCGGCCACGTTGTCGAACACCGTGGCCTCCTCGTCAAGCTGCCCCCGCAGCTGGTCGAAGTAGATCACCTCGAGGCCGGTGCCCAGCCGCACTTCGCCCTTCAGGGGGGTGAGCTCACCTAGCAGCAGGCGCAGCAGGGTGGTCTTGCCCGAGCCGTTGGCCCCGACGATGCCCACCCGGTCGCCGCGCAGCACCTGGCAGGAAAAATCGGTCACCACCGTCCGGCCTGGATAGCCGAACGAGACGCTGCGGGCCTCGATCACCTGATTGCCCGAGCGGCCCCCCTGCTGGATGGTCAGGTTCACTCGGCCGGCCAGCTCGCGACGCCCGCGACGCTGCTCGCGCATGGCCAGCAGCGCTTTCACCCGCCCCTCGTCGCGGGTACGCCGGGCCTTCACCCCCCGGCGCAGCCAGGCCTCTTCTTCGGCCAGCCGGCGGTCGAATCGATCGTCCTGCCGGCTTTCGGCGGCCAGTTCCTGTTCTTTGCGGGTTAAAAAAGTGTCGTAGTCGCAGCCGCCGTCGATCAGCCGCCCCCGGTCCAGTTCGAGGATGCGGCCGGCCACCTTGCGCACCAGCGCCCGGTCGTGGGTGACCAGCAGCACCGTACAGTCGGTGTCGGACAAAAACTCTTCCAGCCAGCAGATTGAATCGATATCGAGGTGGTTGGTCGGTTCGTCGAGCAGCAGGATGTCGGGCCCCGCGACCAGGGCGCGGGCCAGCAGGGCGCGACGGCACTGGCCGGTCGACAGCGAGGCGAAGGGCTGATCGGCGGGCAGCCCCATGTGGCCGATGATGTCGTCGACCCGGCGGTGGATTTCCCAGCCCTGGTCGTGATCGAGGGCCGAGGAGCGGCGGTCGAGGCGGGCCAGCAGCTGCCGGTCGTGCCCCCCGCTTTCGGCCAGCAAGGCCCCGGCCCTATGGTAGTCGGCGAGCAGGCGGCCGCGGGCGCCCAGCCCGGCGGTGACCACTTCGTGCACAGTGCCCACGATCCCCCCGGGAATCTCCTGGTCGAGGCGGGCGCTGGTCACCCCCTGGCTGCGGGCCACGGCCCCCGAATCGGGCAACACCTCGCCGTGGATCAGCTTGAGCAGGGTGGTTTTGCCGCAGCCGTTTCTCCCCAGCAAACAGATCTTCTCCCCGCGCTCGATCTGCAAGGTGGCGTGGTCCAGCAACGGCTTGTCGCCGAAGGCTACGCAGACATCCTGCAAACTGATCAGGGCCATGGTTTTTGGTTGGTTCACCGGTCCCAAGGCAGGGGAACGGTCGCACTATCATACCGCACTTCGCCCGGGATGCCTACCCGGGATCGATTGTCAGACGGGAATCCGACCTGGAACGGTAGGGGGGGGAAGGGTCGTCAGGGTTTGCGGCGGGAAACGGGCTCGTAGAACTCGATTGCCGGCGAAACGAAATCGGCGGCGTACATCGGGTCGAGCATCGCGTAGAAGCCGCGGAACAGGAAGGGGGCGTCGAACACCTTGAGCCGGCGGAAGCGGGCGGGGTTTTTGCGGATCGAATTCCACAGCCGCATCCGTTCGGCGGCCCGGTCGCCGAGGCGGACGTCGCGCAGGAAGACCATGGCGCTCAGGCAGAGGACATCGCCGCGGCCGATTCGGCCGCTTTCGACTTCGCTGACCACGCGCCGCAGGTCGCGGGAGAGCACCTCGTGACTGTTTGGGGCAAACAGCGGCATGTAGGCCTTTTCCATCACCTGCTCCAGCGGTACGGCAAAGGGCATCGGCCCCGGGGTGCCGTGGGGCACGATATAGCCGCGGTCGAAGATCGGCTCGACCAGCACGATGCGCCCCCCGGCGGGCAGCGTTTCGCTCGCCCAGCGGGCGGCGGCGAGGCGCGTGTCGCTGCGGAAGCGCACCACCGTCGATACATCGTAGGCCAGGGTCAGCCCGAGCACCGTCAGCGCGATCCCCCACAGGACCAGCCGCTTCCAGCGTTGCCGGGTGAGGGCGAACAGGCGGCCGATAGCGTACGCCGAGAGGATCAGCACGATCGGCAGCACCGGCAGCAGGTAGCGTGTGGGGACGAACTTCCAGGAGCAGACCAACCCCAGGTAGAGGGCGACAAACGAGGTGCCGAGCAGCACCCGTCCCTTGTGGCAGCGGATGGCGAAGTAGGCCAGTGAAACCAGGGCGACCAGGTAGAGCGGCAAGCCGAAAGCGAAAGGGAAGGCGGCGAACAGCTGGTAGACGTAGGGCAGGTAGGGGAAGCCGCCGGGGCTGAGATCGAAACCGTAGTGCCCGCTTTTCACGTGCGCAGATTCGAAGAAGAAGGCCGAAACGGTCGAGGAGAGGTGGATCAGCGAAAAGGGGGAGACCAGGAAGAAACCCACCAGGGCGGCGCCGCCAGCCGCCAGCGGCAGGAAGAGGGCGGTGCCGAGGTGGGGGATGCGGCGTTCGCTTCGGGCCGCCAGGGCGGCGACCAGGATCGAGATCCAGGCCAGGGCGCCGTTGAACTTGACGCCGATGGCGATGCCCACCACCAGCCCGGCCCACAGGAAGCGGCTCAGGGTGGGTTTGCGGTAGGCCCGGACCGCGAGCCAGAAGGCGGCGGTCACCCAGAATACCAGCCCGATGTCGCTGGTGCCGAAGTGGGAGTGCCAGACGTGGATCGGCAGCAGGGCCACCAGCCACGCGGCCCAGGCTCCGGCCTTGCGGCTCTCGAAGAACTCGCAGGCCGACAGGTAGGCCAGCGGGATGGTCAGGGTGCCGAAGAACACGCTCCACATCCGGTTGATCAGCAGCAGGGTGCTCGGCAGCAACTCCACGCCGAGCAGCCGGGCCAGCTGGGCGCCCAGGAAGTTCAGGTAGAAGGTGAAGCCGGAGTAGTTGTAGAAGCGGGTGTCGAGGTCGCTCCAGCGCAGTTTGGCGCTGATGTTCCAGACGTTAAGCTCGTCGGGGCTCAGGTCGATTCGGGGAAAGCCCCAATGGATGCCGATCAGTCGCAGAACGAGCCCGGTCAGGAGGGCCCCGGTCAGGGCCAGCAGGGTGGGCGAGATCCGCGACTTGGGCTCCTCGTCTCTTTCCAGGGGGCAGCAGGGGTCCATGTCCTGGCCGCGACTAGAACAGCGTGTAGATGAAGGGGGCGATCACCGACCCCTGCGTCAGGAAGAGCAGCAGGCCGAGCAGCACCAGGGTGACGATGATGGGGATCATCCAGTACTTCTTCTGGTGGCGGACGAATTCCCAGAGTTCCTTGAAAAAACCGATTTTCGACAGGGGCACGGGCTCCTAGAATTGACGGGGGTGGCCCAGGTTGTCCTGGCCCGGTTCGAAGTAGGTGGTCAGCTGGCTGTCGGTGCTGGCCGTCATGAACACCTTGCCGAACAGGCGCATGGTCAGGGCCAGCGGGGTCAGCAGGACGAAGAAGACGATCGCCGAGATCACGGTGAAGATCAGGTGGCCCAGGTGGGCGGTGACGGTCATGATCGCCCGGAATACGGGGAAGAAGGGACGGGGCCAAATCATGAAGATCGCCACCAGCAAGATCTCGGCGACCAGCAGGGGGAGGCGCAGGGTGCTGCCGCGGGTGGCCCGCCAGGTGAAGAAGACGGCCACGGTCAGCAGGATCCCCAGAAACACGCGGATCTGGTTGGGTTGATATTCGATGGGTTTCATCAGTCGAGGGGGAACTCCTTCATCCACGATTCGTCGACGGCGATGTAGTCCTGGGCACTCTTCTCGATCAGAAAATCTTCGAGCACCAGGCAGTCCATGTTGGTGCGCATGAAGCAGCGGTGGGCGTCCTCGGGGGTGTTGACGATCGGCTCGCCGCGCACGTTGAACGAGGTGTTGATGATGATCGGGCAACCGGTCAGCTTGTAGAACTCCTCGATCACCCCGTGGTAGTAGGGGCTGGTCTCACGGTGAACCGTGTGCAGGCGGGCCGAATAATCGACGTGGGTGATGGCCGGCACGCTCGAACGGTGGATCGAGAGTTTGGCCAATCCCGCCTTGCCCTGGTCGCTTTCGGCCAGCGGACGGCGGTGTTCCTCGCGCAGGTCGTAGACCAGCAGCATGTAGGGGGAGGGGTGGTCGAAATCGAAGTACTCGCCGGTCTTCTCCTCCATCATCGACGGGGCGAAGGGGCGGAACGACTCGCGGAACTTGATCTTCAAATTCATCTTGGACTGCATCTCGGTGGAGCGGGCATCGCCCAGGATGCTGCGGCCCCCCAGGGCGCGAGGGCCGAACTCCATCCGGCCCTGGAAGAAGCCGATCACCTTGCCGCCGTCGATCAGTTTGGCCACCTGGCGGCACATCTCGGGGCGGGGCAGCTCGCGGTACTTGATGTCGCTGGCGGTCAAAAAGGCCAGGATGCGCTCGCGGGAATAGGCGGGGCCGAGGTAACTGCCCTGCTGGGCATCTTTCCCCGGGGTCACCGTGCGCGGGTGCTTGAAGTGGCGGTGCCACACCGCCAGGGCCGAGCCCAGGGCACCGCCGGCATCGCCGGCGGCGGGCTGGATCCAGACGTTCTTGAAGATCTGTTTTTTCAGGATCTTGCCGTTGGCCACGCAGTTGAGGGCCGAGCCGCCGGCCAGGCACAGGTTGTCGCAGTCGATCTCTTTTCGCACCGAGCGCACGATGCGCTCCATGATCTCTTCGAAAGCTTCCTGCACCGAGGCTGCCAGGTCCATGTCGATCGGGCGGATGTCGGTCTCGGGCTTGCGCGGGGTGGTGCCGAACAGCCGGGCGAACTTGTCGTTGGTCATGGTCAGCCCGGTGTGGAAGTTGAAGTACTCGAGGTTGAGGCGGAACGAGCCGTCGTCGCGCAGGTCGATCAACTTCTCCAGGATCAGGTCGCGGTACTTGGGCTCGCCGTAGGGGGCCAGCCCCATCAGCTTGTACTCGCCCGAGTTGACCTTGAAGCCGGTGAAGTAGGTGAAAGCGGAGTAGAGCAGCCCCAGCGAGTGGGGAAAGGACAGGCGGCGCAAGACCTTGAATTCGTTGCCTTTGCCGTGGGCGATCGTCAGCGTGTCCCACTCGCCGACGCCGTCCACGGTGATGATCGCCGCCTCGTCGAAGGGGGAGGGGAAGAAGGCCGAGGCGATATGCGATTCGTGGTGGGTGGTGAACAGGATCGGCAGTTCGGGATTGCCCAGCTTCTCGCGGATGATCTCCTTGATGAAGAGCTTCTCTTTGGCCCAGGCGGGGACCGCCGAGAGGAAGCTGCGGATGCCGCGTGGGGCGAACTGCATGTAGGTGGAGAACAGCCGGTCGAATTTCTGGAAAGGCTTCTCGTAGAAGACGGCGCAGTCGAGGTCGGCGGGGGTGTGGCCGGTAAACTCGAGGGCGTCGGCGAGGGCTTTTTCCGGAAAGCGGGCATCGTGTTTCTTGCGGCTGAACCGTTCTTCCTGGGCGGCGTAGACGATCTTTCCGTCCTGCACCAGGCATACGGCACTGTCGTGGTAAAACGCGGAAATTCCAAGGATCAGCATGGGGCCAATTTACCAGCAACGGGCCGGTTTGTCAATCGCTTTTGCCGGGGGAAGGCCGTGGGGAGAAGGTTTCCGCAGCAGTGGCGGGCATCGGGGGGAGGTGTTTTGCCACGATCCGCGCTACCGCATTGCCGGCGATGCGGTGACCGGTGGCGGTCCAGTGGGGGTCGGTGGCAAAGCAGGTGGGGTAGGCCCCGGCGGCCACGAAATCGTCGAGGATCTGGTAACAGGGGAAGGTTGTCGTGCGGGCAAATCCTTCCAGCCAGCGGAAAGGCTCCCGTACGTAAGGCCCCATCGGCGTGTACTCGCCGGGTTCCAGGCGGTTGTCGGGGGTTTCGCGGGCATCGTACTGACAGCCGCGGGGCAGCACGATCAGCACGAAGCCGGCCCCCAGCTCGTTTTGGCAATAGGCTGCCAGCGAGCGGATGTTGCCCTCGATCTCGCCGAGATAGGCGCGGCTTTGCTCGAGGGGCTGGTTCAGGATGAAGTAGCGGCGGGCGGGCACCGCCTCCTTTGCCGGAAACAGGCGAAAGGATTCTTTGAACCGTTCCCAGCCGTGTTGCCACTGGAAGCGGTAGAGCAGGAAGGTGAACGGCGAGAAGTAGCTGGGGTCCTGGAGTTGCCGCCGGTACTTGAGATCGTCGTGGAAGTCGGTCATGTCGAGGCAGAGGACCACCAGCGAGGGGTGGTAGCGCTTGCCTATCTGCCGCAGGCGACGTTCGCTGAGGATTGGCGAGGAGGAGATCCAGCCGAAGTTGGCGATGTGCAGGTCCAGGTCGGGGCGTTGCCCCAAGAGGAGCTCGCCGGCCTGGAAGGGGAACGACTCGGCGGGGCGCACCATGTAGCCCTGGGTGAACGAGTCGCCCAGGAAGACCAGGTTTTGCCCGCCAGGGCGGAACGCCGAGACCTTCTCGTTCCCGAAAGTGCGCACCCCGTCCTCGTTGAACCCCTTGCGGGCATCGGGTTTCGGGGTGTGGTCGACGTTGGCGAAGAACTCGCCGGCGATTTTCTGCTGGATGATCCGCCGCCCCGCCCGGTCGAACACCAGCAGGCAGAGGGCCACGACCAGCAGCAGGCCGAGCAGCTTGAAGTTGCGGCGGAAGAAGATCTGGTGCAGCAGCAGCGCCAGCACCCAGGTGCCGGCGATGGCGATCGGTTGCCGGGTCAGCAGCAGGCCGACCGCCAGGAAGAGCAGGGCAAACAGCCAGAAGTCGCGGGGTTTCATGAATTCCTCGCTAGCGCAGTTGGAAGACGGTGAACTGTTCGTTGCGGAAAATCTGTTGGCAGTAGGTGGCGGGGAAGTCGGCGGCGTCGAAGTAGAAGAACTTGCGCCGGTCGCGGAACACCTTCAAATCGTTGTGGTAGGCGTTCACCGAGAAGAAGAGTTCGCCATCCTTGCCGTTCTCCAGCACCACGTAGCGCACGTGGCCCCACGGGTTGTCGCGCAGGCCCGAAAAGAAGCCGCGCAGGTCGCCGCTTTCCTTCCGGGCGTGCAACTGGCGGATGTACTCGAGGCGGTGCTCGAACGAGGCGGCGATGTCGGAGAAGAAGTCGGCGGTGATGAACGAGGTGGTGTTGGCCCCGTAAAACAGCTCGTTGGTGGTCGGGAAGATGGTCTGGTTGCGGATATCGTACCGGGCGCGCAGCTCGGCCCCGGCCTGGTGCAGACGCGTCGACTCGACCGAGTAGCGCAGCGCGTACTGGTTCTGCGGGTTGTCGTTGAGGGTGTGCAGACTGACGATCACCAGCAGGGCCAGCAACGGGCGGAAGGCGCGGTGGTTTTCGTAGCGCAGGGCCAAAAACACCGCCGACAAGGCCAGCAGGTGCAGCACGTAGAACGAGACGTGGTGCATAAGCAAGGTGAAGCGCAGGAAGCTGAGCCCGTAAAACAGCATCACGAAGGCCAGGATCGAGTAGAGCATGCGGGCAAGGTCACTGGTCTCGGGGCGCTGCGACAGGTTGACGAACAGGTTGAGAAAGGCCGCCAGCAGCACCAGCGACAGCAGGTCGAAGGGGGAGAAGATGGCCAGCGACTGGAACAGGCTGGCATGCCCCTCGGTGTACGCGAAGTAGTTGTTGAAGTAGGAGCCGCGCGGGTGGGTCAGCACGTCGCGGATTACCGGCACCAGCCACACCAGGTTGACCGCCACCGTGACCAGCCCGATCCCGGCGTAGTGGAGGAAGCGGGAAAAGGCCAGCCGCAGTTTATCCCGCAGCGGCGCCGGTTCGCGCCAGGCGATTTCGGCCAGCTCGAACACGATGGCGGTGAACAGGAACAGGAAGGGGGCAAAGTCGGTGGCAAAGATCAGCCCTGCAACCAGCCCCGCCTTCCACCAGGGGGGATCCTTCTTGCGCACCCACAAATACCAGGCGGCGATGGCGAAGGTGCCCAGGAAGTGCCACCCCTTCTGGGCCATGAAGGCCAGCGAGCCGTACTCCTCGATCGGGTTCTTGAGCGGCACCAGCAGGGCCAGCACGAAGGCCGCCAGCCACTTCTTCTCTCCCAGCACCGGGCCCAGCGACCAGCCCCAGAAATAAGGCAGGTAGATCACGAACAGGTAGGAGGAGTACTTGAGCAGGGCCAGCAGCGGCACGGAGAGCAGCCCCCCCAGCCTGCCGATCAGGAAGAAGTACAGCGGCGGAAGCGAGAAGTGGATGCCGGCGTACTCGTGGGAGCCGGGGCTCCAGCTGTAGTAGAACTTCTCGATGGCCAGGGTGTAGTAGTGGTTGTCGCCGAACATCCCCTCGAAACTGAACGGGGTGTCTTTGAGCCAGAACAGGTAGAGCAGGCCGATGCCGGTGGCGCGCAGCACCAGCAGCACTTTTGCGTCGGCTTTGGCCAGCAGCGAAAGCACCAGCAGCAGGGCTACCGCCGAGCCCAGGATGGTGGTGAAGGGGCGGGGCGGGAGGTGGCGCAGCAGGGCGAACAGCAGCAACGAGAGGGGGACGGGCAGGGCGACGAACAGGAACTCGCCGGCGAATCGCTGCAGACGGGCCATGTGGAATCCTCGCTGGAATGGAGTGCCGAGGCCCTTTTATAGCCCATCCCGCTTCCGATGTCAATCGGGGCAGGGGGGATTGGGCTTGTCCGTTTTCCGGGATATTGACATGGGCCTCGGGGTATGTTAAATTCTGACTTCCACACGGGGTGGCCCCTTAGCTCAATTGGCAGAGCAATTGACTCTTAATCAATAGGTTGCTGGTTCGATTCCAGCAGGGGTCACGTTCCAACCCAATCCCACCGCGGTTTTCCAGGTTTCAATCAAGAATAGTCAATAGGCCTATTGTGCACCAAAATGAAGCAAAATGGGCCGTTTTTATTCAGCATAGGCACAAAATCGTCACAATTTCCGGTCCCCCATTGGTGCTTTCAATCGTGTCGCAGGGCCTCGATCGGGTTCAGCCGCGAAGCCTGGATGGCCGGATAGATGCCCGACACCAGGCCGATGAAGGCACAGACGATGAACGAGAGCAGGATCGCCTGAATACTCCAGCCG
>CAZTNO010000090.1:0-10294 GCA_964614865.1 uncultured Clostridia bacterium | reverse complement strand
TCTTGTCTTCATGAACTCGTTCTGTCTCAATCCTTGAATGATCAAGGAATCTATTCTTACAGCGGCGTTTCCCGCTGCCCGGAAAGCCCGTCCACTGAAGAAAAACAACCGGAGCTCATGACAAAATACATGGACATCCCCCCCCTGGAAAATTCTGGTTCCGGAATTGCCCCCCCACGCACGCAAAAAGCCTTGTCCAACCATGCTTTCAGGAGTGCATGGAGGGGGTCAGGGCAAATTCAACGAAACTACCGATATACCTGGATAAATCCAAAATCGCCAGGAAATGGTCGAGGTCCGTGTAAAAAAACCGCAAGACCCTTTCCCCATCGCCCTTTTCGGGCAAGAAACCACGACAATCAGGAATTCAAGGAGCCCCTAAAGACCCACCTGGCCTTTACACGATCACCACCTCTTCGGGTTCCAGCAACACCCCCGTGCCCGACAGCTCCATCCGCTGCCGGCACCGCTCGCACAGCGCGTAGTATCTCACGGAATCCCCCCGCAGGTCCATCACCTTCTGGATCTTGCCTTTCATCTCGACGTAGAGCTTCTCGTCGAGATCGCACTCGAATACCGATTTCTGCACCCGGGTACCATAGTTCTTCATGACCCGGGCCACTTTGGCCAGCCGCCTGGGCGACCCGATGTCATACGCCACCAGAAACCACATTCAACGCCTCATGAGGAAGGGAGAATACTCTTCCTCCCCGGTCACGTGTCGCTGCAAAAGGAAAAACTGGCGCTGGATGATCTGCTGGTAGTCCAGCGTCTTGCCCGCTTCGGCAAGAAAAACCTCCTGACGCAACCGCTTTTCGTATTGAAGGATCACCTTTTTCATGGCCAGCGGGGTCAGCCGGACCGGCAACTCGGCGCCGGCCTCCTCGACAAAATCGGCCGGGCGGGCGATCCCGCGGTTGATCAGCCCCAGCACCAGGGTATCCGCGATCACGGGACGAAACTCCTCCATCAGGTCGAGGCCCAGGGAGGGTCTGCCGTATTCGGGTTGATGGAACACCCCGTAGTACGGGTCGAGCCCCGACGACGAGACCACCGACTGGACCGTGTTGTTGAGCAGGGTGTAACACAAGCTCAACAGGGCATTGGTGCGATCCAGCGGGGGGCGTCTCGTCCGTTTCTGGAAGGGAAATCCGGGTTGCTGGATCAACTTGCCGAACACCCGGAAATAGATGGTGGCCGCCGCCCCCTCGAGGCCTCGCAGTTCGTCCAGATCGGCAGCCTGGGGGATCCGCCGCAAGAGAGCCCGGACGCCCAGGATCCCCTTGACCAGTGAGGCATTGCGGTGCTCCGCCAGGCGCCTGCGCAACACGACCAGCGAGTTGCTCAACTTGCCGATGACAAACTGGCGGGCCAATCCCAGGGCGAATCCGGGATCGGCAAACCGGGTGAACTGGGCCTTCCTGGCCTCGATATTCTTGGAGAACTCCGCCGTCAACCTCCCCCGATACTTGCCGTACACCGACAGGAACACCGTGTCGATCCCTTTTTCCAGCAGAAAGGCGATGGTCTGGGTGGTCAAGGTAACGTTTCCCGTGACGATCAGCTGGCTGAGTTTGTGGGCGTGGATGGACTGCAAGGTGACCGGGCCTTTCTTCACCTGAAGGACGTCCCCCTCCTTGGTCAGGAACACCCCTTGCTCGACGATATAGGCTACGTTCACAGTTTCATGACGAATTCACATTCGCCGTTGGGATGGAACACCCGAAAAAGGGTCCCCAGGGAGGTGTGAATCTCGTTGGTTCCGCCCAGCGCGTCGAAATGGTCGTGGAAATAGCGCTCGATATCGCGCATGGCCAGGCGGCGTTCGTTGATTTCGTTTTTCATGGTCAGGTACTGCTGCAGGTTGTGCTGAAACCTCACTGCCTGCGCTTCCTGGGGACGTAGCGGCGCTCCCGGCGTCTTGAAGAGCTGCCGGAGGTGGAGGAGGGGGTTGGGATAGGAATCGGTATCCTCAAACGGGCAGGCGCAGTCGACAGACCGGGTCACCTCGCTCAGGCGCTTGCGGATCTTGGGGCAAGAGATCGGGTTGCCCGAGAGCCTGGTCTTGAGCAGGTCGGTATCCGGGATCCCGGGAATCAGGGCAAACAGGTGATTGACCAACTCGACCCCCTCATCCAGGTTGCCCAGGGTGAATTTCAGCACGATCTTCTCGTCGTTGCTGAGTTGGCGGGTCTGCTGCAGCTTGTTAACCAACAGGGCCAGCACCTGGCACTTGGCGATCAGGAATGCGAATGCCGAACTGGTGAAAGGATCGAACGGTCCGGCGCCAGAGGCCTTGGTCGCCCCCGTGCTTTGCAGGGGCGGCTTGTTTGCGGCGGGCGCCTCCGCGGGCACGGGCTTTGCCGGTGTCAGGAGCTCCCGGGCCGGGATGGCCTTGATGAAGACATCCCTGGCTACGGTTTTCAGGGAGAGGAGAAAGGAGCCCGGAGATTCGAACGGGGCGTCATCCTCGTCGATAAAGTACGACCGTTTGCCCGTCTTCAGGTGGACCCCCAGGGGGAGTTTGATCAGGTTGCCCAAACCCTCGCCCTTGACCTTTCCCTGCTTGGGGACGAGCTCCAGGTGGAGGGATTCGGCGGGAGGCGGGAGCCCCTTCAGAAACTGCTCGAGCGAAACCTTGACCAACGATGCCGGCAGGGGAGAGGCAAAAAACAACCAGACATGGCAGCCCTTCTGCCCGCTGAACTCGATGTAGGCAGGGAGACCCGCTCCACCGAACGCGGCACGGATCCGGCGGGCCAGCGCCAGGGCCTGGGCGAGCAGGGCCTCTGCCTGCCCGCTGTCGACGGCCGCCGCTTCCCAGACTTTCTTCTCGACGTCGATGTCGATCGCCGCCCACTTGACGGTGTCGTCGGCACGGAGCTGGTAGCAGCCCACGGTGTAGTTGCCCAGCAGGTGGTTTTTGGCCACCTTGGCGGTGAAGTGCTCGTGGACGGGGGCATAGCCTGCTTCGCCCGCGTCGTTCACCCACTGCCGGGCGTGGACCCCCTCCCGACCCGAAAAAAGGTCGACGAAACGCAACACGATCTCGTCGCTCCAGGGCTCCTTCTCCGGCTCGGGCTCGGCCCGGGCGGCAAAGTAAGTTTTGTCCATATGGGCCAGCTGACGCCGGTAGCGCTCGTCGCCGGTCCGCTCGAGCAGTGAGGCGAGGAGGGCCCGGGAGCGGTCGAATTCCTCCAGTTCCTCGAGCAGGGCGCTCAGGCGCAGGGCGGTGGCGAATCGCTCGGGATAACGCTCCAGCACCCACTCGTGGCAACGGACCGCCTTGCGGGTGCGGCCGGTGTCGGCGTAGAGGTCGGCCATCTGCTCCCACATCTCCGGGTCCTGGCCGCCGTCCCGCACGGCCAGGTTGTACTCTTTCAGGGCCGATTCGACCTCGCCCAGCGCCTCCAGGCGGGCCGCCGCCCGCCGGTGCCACCGGGGATCGGTTGTGCCCACCGAGTCGATCCGGTGGTAGGCTTGGGCAAAAGCCCGGTCATCCGCGATATCGAAAAGGGCCGATGCGATGTCGGGCATGGCTTCCTCCCTGTTAGGCTTTCCTCTCGGCAAAACGACCGTATCCCGCCGAGGTCTTGCCCCCGGCGCCGAGGTTGGCCAGCCCTTCCCGCAGCCAGGTTGCGGCGTGGTCGAGGAGGCTGGCGTCCCTCGTGTCGGAGACCAGCAGGTCGAAGTGGAACACCCCGCCCGACACCACCAGAAAGTATACCGGGATGGGGTTCTGGTTTTCCACCGGAGCCTTCCCTTTCTTCTGGCCGTAATAGTCGGGGAAATGGGGGTTCATGATGTCGGCCTTGAAGCGAAAATCGCCGTGGGGGAAAGCGTCGAGGAAGGTCACCCGGCCGGCCCGGTCGGGGGCCCCGAACACTTTTCTGGCCAGTTCAAAGGCCTCAGAGCCGGCACTCCATTCCGGGCATTTCCCGCGATCGAGGGCCTTGTCGAACATTTTCCATGTCTTGTAGAAATCGGAGCCGTTGCTGCCGGCTAGCCCTTCCGCCAGGACGGCCGTTGCCCAGGCGCGGGCGATCCCCTTCAGGGTCGATCCCGGCAGATAGGGGACGCCGTAGACGGAGTGCAAGGTCAAGCCTACCTCGAGCGGCGTGGCGTTGCCCACGCCGTGGACCAGGGGGGAAACGAGGGGCATGTCAAAAGCCTGGTAGCGCCCCTGGAAAGCTTCTCCCATTCTCTTCCCCAGCGAGTCCAGATGGTCGGAGACCGCTTTTTTGGGTTGGCTGAGGTCTAGGCCTTCCATGAACCTGGGAAAATCGCCCTTGTCCTTGCTGTCGACAAGCAATGTCTCGCGTTGGTATGTCCACAATAGGCGGTGCCAGAGCAAGGCCGGGTTGGCTGCTTTCAACACCGGGGTTGGAATCCCGGCAACGAAATCGCTGGTAACGGTCGGCAGGCAACGGACCCCCTGAGGAATGACCGCCTCGGGCCGGGAGGGCTTCCCACCTCCGCCAGGATTGCCTCCGCCGGTGCCGCCACCTGAGCCATGTTTTTGAGGATGGAATCCATGTCCACCGCCGTGAGGTCCGGATGGGCTCGAACCTGGAAATGTCTTCGCGCTTTGCGGCGGCGGAGCCGACTGGTTCCTGATTTCCTTTCCGTCTACCCGGACCTCGAAGTCACGGGAGCTGTTGCGCCGGATCTCCAGTTCGCCTCCGTGGTCAAAAACCGAAACCATTTCCATACCCGGAAAAAGCTCGATCGATCCCGGCTGGTCGTTTTTTTTCAGGTATTTCCAGGTAAAGTGAGGCTTGCCGCCCTTGTCAAGGTTCTTTTCGATCTTTCCTTTTTCCCATTCCGCCATGGTTGCCCCCTACTCTTCCCGGGAGTCGCCAGCGGCGATCATGCCCTCGGCGAACCGCCGCAACCAGTGGAGCAACGACAAGGATTGCTGCTCGAGTAGTCGATAATTCACCGGGGAGGCTGCCAGCACGTTCTCCTTGATGAATTGGACGGGGTCTTCGGGACCCTCCACGTAGGCGGAGATGTGGTCAAGGAGGTGGGCCCAGGCTTTGCTGCGGGCATCCCCCTTGTTCCCCTTGGCCAGGGCAAAGGCCAGAGCGTTGCCCAGGCCGTTTTGCAGGATCATGGCCGGAAAGCCTTTCACGTAACTGCGATATAGTGAAGCGTAGGGTTTGGCGGAGACTTCCTCGACGCAACTGAACGCGTAGCTTGCCGTTTCCCGTGCAGACTGGATACCCATGGGTCACTCTCCGGCAGGGCCATGCCCGGCAGAAAACGGCACGGGATGGAGCAGCCCATGACCGATGGTCTCCTTGCCGCCCAACTGAAAAAGAGGCGGTAAAAACCGGAAAAAGAGCCCGGCCAAGGATTTTGCCGACAACGGGCCGTCGCCACCAGCCGCAGGTACTCGCGCCCCGGGGTCACGGGCATCGGAAAAGAGGACCGTGTTCCAGAAAATCGATTCGGCCGGGACGTTCTCCTCGTACCACAGGGCACCACTCTGGGCTGTTCCGGTTTCCCGGTCGATGCGGATGTGGGGGACGATCTCGGTGGCGTGCCGGGCCAGATAGGTGAATTCGTCGTCGCCGACAACGGCCACCCGATCCCGCAGGAGAGTCTGCCGGTAATCACCCTCGGAAAAACACCCGGCCAGGGGACCAGGCCACCCCTCGATCTTTCCCGCTTTCCTGAACACGGTTTCCCGCAAAACGACTGCGTCGTTGACAACCAGATCCGGCGAGGTCACCCAGGCGGTGTCCCCTGCGATTTTCGCATGAGCGACGATGCTTTCGAGCGCCCCCGCAGCTGCGGCATCGACCCGACGCAAGTCGCCGACCAGCCGACGGAGTACCAGCGGGCAAGTGACCAGGGCAAAGACTCCCTTCAGGCTCTGTACCGGCAGGAAGAGCAAGCGGGCGTCGGTGACGGCAATGGCCGAAGCGAAGCCGTTGGCATCGGCCGCATCGGAATCGGGCCCGAACAGGGTGGCCAGCAGATCGAGGTGACCCTGTTTTTCCAGGTCGAGGCGAAGGGTTTCCAGGTTTGCCCGATCCAGGGCGGCAAGCGGGGTGTTGCTCCGGAAATACTCGCGCAGGGCCCCTTTCAGGGAGGAGCCGTGAATGATCGGGAAGGTGGTATGAACTTCGCGCTGGATCGGCAGGTCCACGATTCCGACATCGGAACCGGCTCCGGCGTGGAGTGAGGTCTCCGTTACCCAGAACATGAGGTTTTCGTGTTTGAACATGCCTACTCTCCTTGGGATTGAATTGAATGAACCGCCAGCAAGGCGGCGCCGAAACCCTCGCCCCGGTTTTCATCGACCCAGGCGGAGGAAGAGGTCCATTCGCGGTACTGTTGCTCCGTAAGCTCGCTTTTCGGGCGGACAAGGAACACAGTGCCGGGCAAGAGGTTTTGCAACAGCGGCTTGGGGAAGCTTGCAGCCAAGTCCCAGCCACCGACCGGGGTGGTGCCCGCGCAGGCAACCCCCTGGATGTCCATCTGGTCCAGCAACGGAACCGGTATCTGCCCCAGCACTGGCGCCGAAGAGGACAGTACGATCTTCAGCAGGTCGTGGCCCGGCCGGTATGCCGCCGAGAAATCCGAAAATGACGGCAGGTGAGGTATGGAGGAGGCCGGGCCCAGGTGGAATGCCGCCAGGTGTTGGTCGCCACCGAGGGCAACGTGACCCGCGCAATCCAGCTCCGGGCCAGCCCAGTCGAACCATAGCCTGAAGCCGACCCCCTCGTGCAGGCGAAAGACCCTGTTCTGGAACAAGCCTCCCCGCTCCCGGGTGGTCTTCCGTCCCCGATCGAGGTTGTTGCGCACGTGGCTCTCGGGCACGGCGAACCGGTCAAGCTCCACCGCTTCGAGAGGCTCTGGTTTGCCGAGCAGGTATCCTTTCAGGTCCGACAGGCGAACAAACAGCCCCGTCGAATTCTCCAGCCCACTGCCCCCCCCGTCCACCAGCAGAAAGGGCCAGGAGCGTTCGTTGCTGATCATCGGCAGCGCGCCAGCCCTGACCCACGAGAAGGGACGGAGCGGAAGGGGGCCCGCAACCGTCGCAGCCTTCCCTTTCGGGCGTCCAAGGTCTCCCGGCGCTGCCACCCAGCATTCTCCATCCTTTTCCAGAAAAACGTGGCGCAACCTGAGAGTTGCCGCCTGGCGGAAACTTCGGCCCGAGAACGAGCCGATCCACCCGGAACTCTCGCTTCCGGCTGTTTTTCCGGCGATAAAATCCACCGGGTCGATGCCCAGCGCCGAAAGCAGGGTCGCCCGCAGCGCTCCAGCCATGGTAGCCAGGGTGGGCGGGAAAACGGAGCCGGCATTGGCCACGTCCTCGCTGCCGAAGGGCTTGCCGTCCCGGAGGAAAAGAACATCGTGCGGCATCAACTTCAGTTCGAGCATCATTCTCCCCCCCTGGTGACGAAGTGAACGATCTCCATCAGGGCGATCACGTTCATCGGCGAATCGGCCGGATTCGTCTGGCGCCAGCTTCCGTGGTCTTGAGTCCCCAAACGACCAAGGGCCTGGCACCAGTCCTGGATCCTTGGACGCCAATCTTTCGGGCAAGCCCTCTTCATGGTCCGTTCCAGTTCGTGAATCATCA
Source organism: uncultured Clostridia bacterium (assembly GCA_964614865.1). Classification (GTDB taxonomy): domain Bacteria; phylum Acidobacteriota; class Aminicenantia; order UBA2199; family UBA2199; genus CAZTNO01. Next base: position 2,697 of record CAZTNO010000090.1, on the reverse strand, counting down.
GTTTGCGAAGGTCGCCCGCATCGGTCCCGGGGATTCCAGGGGATGCCAACGGATAAAACTCCTGTTTGAGGGTCTGCAGAAAACCAGGCGAAAGGCCCTTCCGGCTTTTCCCCTTGCCGAACCAGTTGGCCAGCGGGTGGACGAACTGCTGGATGAAATCGATCCGGTCCGTTCCCTCCTGGTAATACCACTGAAAAGAGGCCCGGCGGATTTCTCCCGATCGGCGCTTGAACAGGAGGCAGCAGGAGTTGCGGCCGCCAGCCTTGGCCTCGCGCTCGGCCTGGCCTGCGAGAGCGATGGCCGCAGCCAACGGTTCCTGCCAGCTGACGATGGCCGCGCCCACCGAGGCGGTGCTGGTACTGCCCATGGTGATGCCATGACGTTTTTCGAACTCCAGCCACCCCCCTGACTTTTCGTTTCCATAATCGGGACGCCACCCCCCGTCCTCCCCGGCCACTTCACCGGAGTAGAAGGCTCGGAGCAAGTTCAGAACCTCGAAGAATCTCTCCAGTGGCAGCAGGGCGAGTACGTCGTCGCCCCCGGCATAGACCAACTGGCCCATGCCCACCTTTTCGACGGCATGGGGCGCGAGGTCCAGCGAGAAGAAGCGCAGGGCCCGGGATATCGTCCGGTGAATTGCCTGCGAGACGGGGCGGGATATGCCGGCGGCGGCGAGTTTGCCGGCGATTGCCGGGTAGTCCTGGCGGATGCGTTGCAGTGCTTCGGGATGGTATACCTCTCCCAGGTCCGGCAACCGGTTCCCCTTCAGGATTTCGCCCAGGGAATCACCGTCGAAACGGATAATGCCATAGTATCTGGCGGGGGGATGGCCCTCGACGACCCCCTCGAGTTGGTTCCGCAAGTCTCTCACCACCCGCTCCATGGGCGGTTGCCCGTCGGCGCCGGCGAGTTTGGCCCGGGTCAGTTCGTCCCGGAACAACCACTGCCCGCTCCAGGGTACGCCCAGGGCCTCGATCGATCTGCGAAACTCCCTGGCCCGCTCCGGATGTTTGGCCAGAGCGGCTTCCCACGCAGGCTGGGCGGCGATGTCGGCGGTGGAATCGAAGGAAACCGGTTTCATGCCAAGTTCGCTCTCGAAGAAACCGCCTGAAAGTCTTTTCATGGAACATAGCCCGCAAAGCCGGTCGACCGGACCGACCAGGCCGCGGCTCTTGCCTGCCAGGCGTCGCCACCAACCGGACACCTCGTCCCAACCAACCTGGCTGGAGGCATGCAAGGCTTCCCGTTCCCCACACAGGGTGCACTTGTACCCGGGTTCCTGTTCCCCGGCAAGAGGCAGGCGCAAGGATTTCCGGGAAGCGGCGAGCCGCTCGGCGACCTCGTAGAGTACCTGGTAGAGGGACCCGATGTTCAACCCGTACTCGGTCAGGTTGCGGACCTCCTTCAGGAATTTCACCCTCGGGTCATCCGCCTGGCCAAGAGGGGGAACGAGCCGGGATATGACGAGATCGGCATCCAGCGAATCCCTGCTGGCAAGATCAAGGCTCCAGGGCACGATCGAACTTGAAAAACGGAAGTAGTGACGGCACTGCCGGGCAATGATTTCACCGATCGCCTCGTCCCAGTCGGACGAATCCACGTGTGCTTTCAGCCAGGCAGTTCCATGCGTTTCCAGGCTTGCAAGCGCCCTTTCGGCTCGCTCCACGGTGGCTGCGACGAGGTTTTCGGCCTGGCTTCCCGGGATCACTGCCAAAAACCGGTTGGGAAGGCTGGGGATATGAAGCTTTTTTTGCGAATCCTTCAGGACCGATTCAATCGGCGTTGATGACTGGCCCAGTTTTCTTTTCAGGTAGGCGTGAAACAGCGGTTGGTGGTGGAGGTCGGGGAAAACGATGGAGTCGGGGCCACAGCATTCGACCACCGCTTCCATGGCGTTCCAGCACAGATAGGAGAGGATGTAACTGCCGAGCCAGAAATCCCTGGTCTTTCGGGCGGTTCGGATGAACTCCTGTACCGGGCTGATCGAGAACACCAGGAATGCCGGCGCAGGAAGGGCGCCTGCCATGGCCGACACTGCGCTCAGATGGTCCCAGATGGTGTGATCGGGGATACGCGTGTCTGCCGGAAATTTGGCGATGACCTCCGCCAGATGGGGCGCAGCCATCTCGGCCAAGGGCTGATACCCCTCCCAGAGGGCCAGGAATAGTTCGTCGGTGCCTTCTCCGTGGTGAGGCACATCGGCGACCTTGGCCAGAGCCTTGCGCAATGCGTCCCGCACCCCCTCCATGGAGGCTTCGGGCAGGTCGAGGGAAGCGCACCTCCCCGCCATCAGGGGATGGCGCACCTGGGGAGCCTCCTCGAAGTTCACGCTGACCTGGGTGTACTTTTCCTGAGATGCCCTGGGGATGAGCAGCCGGTCGAGGGCCGAGGCGATATGGTCTGCCCGAGGTTCCTCCTCCAGGCTCACATGCAGTTCTCCGGACAGGTCCCTGGCCTCCTGCTCATGGCCGATACGCCGGGCCAAGGTCAGGGCCTTGTGGACGGGGTCGTGGAGATAACCCCAGAATTTCTTTTTCAGGTTGCGGATTTCCTGGCTCATGATGGAACCTCGCTCATGCCGATTTTAATCATCTCGGCCAGCAGAGTCTGGTGGACGTCCAGATACCGTTGCCGCTGTTCCGGGATGGCGTAAAGGTAGGGCAGAAAGAGGCACTGGCCGTAGAACAGATCGCCTTG
>CAZTNO010000089.1:0-10325 GCA_964614865.1 uncultured Clostridia bacterium | reverse complement strand
TGCGCATCTCCCCCATCTCGCAAAAGCAACTGGCCGCCTTCCAGCCCCAGGAAGTGCTCGCCCCCCTGGCCAGGCTCTGCCGGGAAATCGTTGACCAGAACCCCCCCGGCATGGAAACCTTGCGCATCGAGGAGGCGAACGCTGCCCGCCGCAGTTTCCGGTTGCGACTGGCCATCCCCTACACGCTGATCGGGCTGGCCTTCGCCGGCGGGGGAGCGGCGCTGATTGCCGGCACCATCTCCTACCCCCCCCTCCATCCATCGTTCGTCTTGGCATCCCTGCGGATCACCCTCCCCCTGGTCGTGTTCGTGCTTGGATTTTCCTACTTGCTGATCCGCGGACGCTCCACCTCGCACCAGCACTTCTTCGGCCTGGTGCTGCTGGCCCTGTCGGTCATCCCCTTCGCCGGCATCGGCACGATTTTCGCCCTCAACGGAGCCCTCGACGCAAGCCCTCCCAAAGCCCACCTGGTGCGGGTGCTGGAAAAATACACGACCAAAAACAAGGATTCGGTCACCTACCGGGTCCGATTTTCCTCCTGGGAGGAGGGCCAGCCGGTCATCTCCTGGCCGGTACCCCGCGTTTTGTGGGAACGGATCCTTCCCGGCTCCCCGCTGACCTTCACCACCCGCGCGGGTCGTTTCGGTGCCGAGTGGGTGGAATCGATCGGGGAAGGCGCCGCCCCCCCGGAACAGAGCCTCCGGTGATCGGCCAGAGCGAGCGACGAGTGTAAAACCCGCCCCTACAGGCCCTTCCAGACCCCCAGCTCGGTCAACTCCCGGCTGGCCGCCTCTGCCCAGCCCCGGTTGGCGGCGGGGCTGGCCGGACTGGGGTGGAGGATCGAGCCTATCTGCACGGGCCTGCCGTCGAGCGCCCGCCGGGCAGCTTTTTCTGCATACTTGCCGATGCCGACCACCCACTCCGGAGCCAGGAGATCGACCAGCCGGCTCAAATGGCGATCGCACAACCGCTGCATGCCCTCGATCGCCTCTCCGCGCAGGGTCTCGGGGGTGACGTTGGCCCCGCCCGCGCCCAGAAACAGCAACGGGCAGTAGTTGGCCACGAAATGGCCCGCAAAGAATGGCCCGAGCGATCCGAAGCGTTCGGCAAACAGCCCCCACAGCCTTCGCCCCGACACTTCGGCCCGCGGACAAGCCATCCCGAGCACCGGCTTCTTCGGGTGTTCGTCAGCGGGACGGCCGATCCGCGGGGCGAGGCCGAGCAGGTCGCGCACCGCAGCCACCTCGCCAAAAGGGACCCCGGTCTGGGCCATCCCCCAGGGGCCGGGGTTCATGCCCAAAAAAACCACCCGCCGCGGGGAACCGACGTACCGTTCGACGTAGCTGCGGTACCCGTCCCAGGCGTAGCTCAGCGGATCGTAGACATGAGCTACCGGAGCGGGGAAACGCAGGCTGGCAAGGCCCCCGCGCAACTCTTTGGCCGCCTCCAGCAGGGCGGTCGCAACCTCAGCGGGCATCGGCGGGTTTTGTCTGACTCAGCTCGCGGTAGACGGCGGCGATGTTGCGGGGCTGCGCCTCGGTCCTGGGCCAATCGCGGATCAGCGGCAAATCGATCTCCTTTTGCAGTTGCTCCAGGGTCTTGCCCGCCCCGATTCCCAAAGTTACCGCGGCACGCAACTGCTCCAGGTACTCGCGTTGCTGGATCAGCAACTCGCTTCCGCCATTTTCGCCATGGCCGGGCACCACCACCGCCGGGGCCAACCGCAGCAATCCCTCCAGAACCCGGATCCAGTTCGCCGTGTCGCAACCGTGGTCGATGTCGAGATAGGGTAACCGGCGGGCGAACACCAGATCGCCGGTAACCAACACCTTCTGCCTGGGCAGCCAGACGGTCACCGCATCGTCGAGGTGGGTGGGGCCGGAAAAATCGATCTCCAGCCGCTCATCGCCCAAAAACAGGGTCAGATGGTGGGAAAAGGTGATGTCGGGCAAACGCCCCCGCGGGGGCTGCAAATCGGCCAGAGCCCGCTCCACCTGGGAGATCTCTCTCTCCAGCGAAACCCTTTCGGGATCATCTGCCGCTTTGCCGTCCCGTCGCCCCCTCAGCAACAGCAACTGGCGCTCGAGGCGCTGCTGGTGAAACCCGGGCAACTCGTTTCGCAGGAACTTGTCGAACTGGCCCCGCAGGTTCTGCTGGGCCACCACCCGGACCGCTGGGGGGAACTCTTCGCCCCCCAGGGTGTGATCCCAGTGCGAGTGGGTATAGATCAGGTATCGCACCGGCTTTTCGGTGACCATGGCTACCTGGGCAAGGATCTTTCGCCCCTCGGCAGGCGAAATCCCGGAGTCGATCACCGCCACCCCGTCATCGGTGACCAGGAAGGAGACCACTCCCCCTTCGAGCCCGCTCACCCGGAACACGCCGGGGGCGACCTGCCGGGGACCATCGATTGGTTCCAGGGCAAAAGACGGCCAGGCCAGGCCCAGCACCAGCCACACGAAAGTCGCACCCAATTTTCGCTTCACCTTCACCTCCAGGGGACCCTCCGCTACCGAAAAAGACACTTCCCGTCCGGGCAGTTTGCCCCCATTCCCCCGCAGAGTCAAGCGGATCCCCCCCCCTACCCGGCGCGACCCCCCATCCATACGGCTGGGCCGGGGTTGACGCGACGATTTAACCTGCTACAATGGGGGCAAGTCCGACATCGGGCGGTACCGGCCGGCGACGGCCCGGGAGACCTGGTCGGCACGAGGTGAAATCATGCAAAAATACACGTCCGAGCAACTGATGGAGATCGAGCACCGCTATGGTGCCCACAACTATCACCCGCTCGAAGTGGTCATCGCCAAAGCGGAGGGGATCTGGGTCGAAGATCCCGAAGGAAAGCGCTACATCGACATGCTGTCGGCCTACTCCGCAGTCAACCAGGGTCATCGCCACCCGCGGATCATCCAGGCCCTGAAAGACCAGGCCGACGTCCTGACCCTGACCTCGCGGGCCTTCTTCAACGACCGCTGGCCGCTGTTCGCCCGCAAACTGGCCGAGTACACCGGGAAAGAGATGATCCTGCCGATGAACACCGGCGCCGAAGCGGTGGAAACGGCCATCAAGACCATGCGCAAGTGGGGGTATACGGTCAAGAACGTGGCCGCCGACCAGGCCGAAATCATCGTCTTCGAAGAGAATTTCCACGGCCGCACCACCACCATCGTCTCCTTCTCCACCGACCCCGATGCCAAAGCCAACTACGGCCCCTTCACCCCCGGATTCAAAGTCGTCCCCTACGACAACCTCGAGGCGGTCGAGAAGGCCATCACCCCGAACACCGTCGGCATTCTGGCCGAGCCCATCCAGGGCGAAGCCGGGGTAGTCGTGCCGAAAGACGGTTTCCTGAAAGGGCTGGAAGCCATCGCCCGCAAGAACAAGGTACTGCTGGCCATCGACGAGATCCAGACCGGCTTCTGCCGTACCGGCAAGGCCTTCGCCTTCCAGCACGAGGGGATCGACCCCGACCTGATCATCATGGGCAAGGCCCTGGGTGGCGGCGTTTTCCCCGTCTCCGCAGTGGCGGCAAACCAGGACATCCTGGGTGTCTTCAAACCCGGCACCCACGGTTCGACCTTCGGTGGCAACCCGCTGGGCTGCGCGGTCGCCATGGCCTCTCTCGACGTGTTGAACGAAGAGAAGCTGGCCGACAAGGCAGCTGAAACCGGCGCCTACTTCCGGGCCCAGCTCGAGGACCTGCAGAAGAAATCGGACAAGATCAAGCTGGTGCGCGGCAAGGGGCTGCTGATCGGCGTGGTGCTGAACGAATCGGCCGGCAAGGCCCGCAAGTACACCACCGCCCTCAAAGAGAAGGGGATCCTCTGCAAAGAGACCCACGACTGGATCATCCGCTTCGCCCCGCCGCTGGTGATCACCAAAGCCGACATCGACTTCGCCATGGTGAAGATCCGGGAAGTCCTGGGCTGATGTTACTGATCCGGGTCGACGCGGCCCCCGACCTCGGTTTTGGCCACCTGACCCGGATGATTTACCTGGCCAGCCAGATCCGCCATCGCGGCGAGGTCGTGCTCGCCGTGCGGGAAAACAAGGAAGCCACCCGCATGCTCGAGCGACGGCGGATCTGCTGGCGGCCGGCCAGCGAGATCTGGAAATCGGATTTGGCTGGGTGCCGGGGGTTGGTGCTCGACCTGCGACGCTTCACCCCCGACGACGAATCGCTGCTCGAGCGGGCCAGGCAAAAGGCGATCCCCACCCTGCAGGTCACCGATCTGGGGCTCGAGCGCCGCGATACCGACCTGACCGTGGATGCCGCCCTCTGGCCAGCCCCCCCCTATCCGCCAGGCAGCCGGGGGTTGCTGGGGGCTCAGGGTGCCCTGTTGCACCACCAGTTCGCCCACTTTCACGGCGTGCCCCGCAAATACCGTCATCGCCTCCGCCGCCTGTTGCTGACCCTGGGGGGAGGGGCCAGCTACCGCGACCTGCGGGCGCTGATCGAGCAACTCGCCGATCACGGCTTCTTGCTGAAGGTGGCCTTGGGGTTCTCGATGAAGAGGGCGACGGCCAAGGTACTCCGCAGGCTCTACCCCGGCATCCACTTTGTCGGCGCGGTACAGAGCCTGGCCCGTCCCCTGTTCGAGGCCGATGTCGCCCTGCTCGCCCCCGGGGTCGCCGCCTTCGAGGCCGCCGCCTGCGGCACTCCCGCGATCTACCTCAGTCACGACGAGTACCAACGGCGCCACGCCAGCCAATTCGCCGCAGCCGGAGCGGGCCTCGACCTGGGGCTGCTCGAAGCCCTCGACGGGCAAACACTCCTCACCGCACTGGACGGCTTGTCGCCGGAGCGGCGAAAAGCCATGGGCGAAGCCGGCAAGTCGCTAGTCGACGGTCGGGGCGCCTTGCGGTTGATCGACCTGCTCGCCAGTCAGGAGATGATCCCATGAAGCCGATCCATGTACTGATCACCGCCGCCTCCAGGCGGGTTTCGCTGGTCCGCAACTTCCGCACCGCCCTGCAGGCCTCCGGCGGCCGGGTGATCACGGTCGACTACAACACCTTCTCGCCGGCCCTCTACTTCGGCGACAACCACTACACCGTCCCCCTGGTCGACGACCCGGCCTACTTCGACCGCCTCGACCAGATCATCGAAAAGGAGGACATCCGCCTGGTGATCCCCACCATCGACGATGAGCTTCCCCTGTGGGCCGACCGCAAGAAAACCTACGCCGCCCGTGGCATCTCGGTCTCGATCTCCCCGCGCGAAACCATCGACATTTGCGACGACAAGTGGCAGACCTTCGAATTCTTCCGCGCCCAGGGGCTCCCCTTTCCCCGCACCTACTTGACCGAACACCTGACCTACCAGATGCCCTACCCCCTCTTCATCAAGCCTCGCAGCGGCCGGGGGAGCGTGAATTCGTTTATCGTGCGCAACAAGCGGGAACTCGATTTCTTCGTCGAATACGTCCCCGACCCGCTGGTGCAGGATTTCGTCCAGGGCAAGGAAGTCACGGTCGACGCCTTCTTTGGCCAGGACGGCGAGTTGATCAGCTACGTCCCCCGCTACCGGCTGGTGATCCGTGCCGGAGTTTCCGATCGCGGCAAGACCTTCCGCCACGACGGGCTCCAATCCCTGCTGCTGGAAATCGGCCGCAAGTTGCCTTTCGCCGGGGCGATCAACCTGCAAGGCAAGATTCAGCGCGGCGAAGTCACCTTTTTCGAAATCAACCCGCGTTTTTCGGGGGGCATCCAGTTGTCGACGGCGGCGGGGCCCAATTTCGCCTCGTTTCTGGTCCGGGAACTCCAGGGCGAAACGCTCAAACCCGAGTTGGGAGCCTACAACGCCAACCTGTCGATGACCAGTTACGAGGACAGCGTCTTCATCGGCAACAACGGTGAAATCCACTTCTTCTATCTGGACAACCGCGAGATCCTCCCCGAATCGACCCTTTCCCGCATCTAGCGAATCAAGGTTTGCAGGCATCCGGCCGATATACCGGGTGCCATGAAAAACAACACGCGCATCTTGGTGATCGGCCTGCTGGCCCTGTTGCTGCTGGCCCCCGCAGGGCTGGCGAAAGGGAAGCCCGGCAGCCCCGACATCCCCTATCTGGCCCAACAACTCGACGAATCCCTGCGTCAGCCGGTGTTGAAAAACCAGGAGCTGGCCATCCTCACCTTCGTCGAGCAGGACCGCCTCGACCGCGCCCAGGGACTGGGCCGGTACCTGCAGGAACGTTTGGGCTTCGAGCTGTTCAATCTCGGCTACCGGATCGTCGAGATTCGCCTGGGCAAGACCCTGGCGACCCGCGAAGGTCGCGGAGAAACGATCCTCTCCCGCGTCCAGGAGCAACTCCGCCAGGCGGGTACCACCGGCCTGCGCGGGGTGGTCACCGGCACCTACACGGTGTCGGGCCGCACAGTCTACGTGCAGGCCCGGCTGATCGATTTGGAGCACGGCCAGGTGCGGGCCATGGGCGAACTGACCTTTCCCGTCAGCAAAGCCTTGCTGGGGCTCCTCGCCCTCGAATCGCAACCCACCCTGGCCGGGGGAAACACGACCGTCTACGAACGATTCCCCGCCTTCCCGCTCCCCCCCCCCGACGAGGGTTGACGGCAGGGGTTCTGGCTGGACCAGAAGGGGATCAGTTCACCGCCCGGGGCCCGTTATCCTCGGTTCCACCGAATTCGGCGGTCCACTCCCGGGGCTCCCCTTTCAGCCAGCGGTCGAACCAGGCGAGGATGGCCCGCATCCAGGCAGAGGCCTGGGGCCGATCGAGAATGAAGTGGCTCTGGCCGGGAAAGGTGAGCAGGGCGGTCTCCTTGCCCAGCAATTTCAGGGCGGTAACCATCTGCCGGCTCTCCAGGGGGGGGACGTTGTTGTCCTGTTGGCCGTGGGTGAACAGGATCGGTTGGTTGATTCGGTCGGCCATGAACAGCGGGCTCTGGCCGACGTAGATGTCCTTGCGATTCCAGGGAAAGCTGCCCGCGGTGGCCAGGCCACTGTAGGTGTACCCCCAGTCGCCACCCCCCCAATAGGAGGCCAGCGAGCTGATTCCGGCGTGCGAAACGTAGGCGGCGAAAAGGTCGGTTTGACAGGCCAGATACTGGGTGAGAAAGCCGCCATATGAGGCGCCGATCGCCCCCACTCGCTTGGGATCGAGGAACGGTTTTGCCGCCAGCAGGGCGCGGGTGGCGGCGATCACGTCCTGGCTGGAGCGCAGCCCCCAGTCGTTGACGTGGATTGCCGAGGACTCCTGACCATAGCCCACGCAGCCGAGCGGCTGCGGCACGAAGACCGCATACCCGCGCGCGGCGTACCACTCTTTGGGGTAACGGCCGGCGAAATCACGCCCCACCGGAGAGATTCCCCCGTAATAATGGACAATCAGGGGCAACCGTTTTGCCGAATCGAAATCGGGGGGGAGGTAGAGCAACCCGTCCACGCGGCGGTCCTTCTCCAGCAAGGTGTTCCACTCCTCCACCCGCCCCCAGCGCACGCCGGCGAACAGGTCCTGGTTGTAATCGAACACCACCCGGGTCTGGCCGTTTTTCAGATTCAGGCTGTAGACCTTCGGCGGCAGGTTGGGGGATGACCCCACAAAAACCGCCACGTCGGAGCCCCGGTTATCGAGGGCGGCCACCGCATCCACCGGAAGCTGGAGGCGGGTGAACCGATTGTCCCCGGGCTGGTGACGGTACAAGCGGGTGTAGCTCCGGTCGGTCACCTTGAGCAGCAGGCCCCGCCCCGCTGGCCAGAACACCTGCTCCACCGAGGGGTTGAAATCCCGGGTCAAGGGAGAAGCCTTTCTGGTGGCCAGGTCGTAGAGAAAGGCCTGACCGTCCCCTTCGTTGGCCACGACCCCTTCGCGGGTGGTCGTGCCGATGGCGGAAAAAGCCGAAGGCCCCCCGATAAAGACAAGCTGTTCTCCGCCAGGAGACCAGACCGCGTCGTTGACGAACACGCTGGACAACAGGGTCTCCCCCCGCCAGCGGGAGACATCCCACAAGACGAAGGTGGTCCGCTCGTAGGGCCTTTGAGCGGGATCGATGTCGGAACGGGCCAACAGGAGTCGAGAGCCATCGGGGGCGAACCAGAGGCGCCGGAAGTTGTCGGCCACCGAACTCAGGGGCCGTCGGGCGGCCGAAAGGGGATCGACCGCCGTCAGCTTCACCGGTGGGGAGCCCTGGTCGGGCTGGTTTTCCAGCGTGTACACCCCCTTGAAATCGGGTGTTTTGCCACGGGGAGCTTGCTCGGCCACCACCACGAAACGCCCCTGCGGTTCCCACCAGGTGTTTTCCAGTCGCTGGAAGCCCGAAGCCAACAGCTTCACCTTTCCCCCCTCGATTTCCTGGCTGAAAAGAGAGGTGGTTCCGCCTTCCTCCCGAGCAAATGAAAAGCTCCGCGAATCGGGCAACCAGCGAAAGTGGTCGACCGGCCCGGGGGTGGAGAAGAGCAGGCGACCATCGTTCAGCCGCCGGATCTCCAGCCATCGGGAGGACCCCGGATCGCCGGGGCGCTTGCGCCGGGAAAGGGTCACCGCCACCATGCGCTGGTCGGGCGAGAGCGACACCTCGGTAACGTTCACCATGTCGAGCACATCTTCCAGGGCCAGGGGGCGGTTTTCGGGGGGGAAAAAGGCGACGTCGCCGGGAGAAAGGTTTTCCCACGAGACCGCCGGCCCACCCGCCGTTCCCTGGGCCGGCAGAACCCCCTGGATCCACAGCCGGTGACGCCCTGGCCGAACCTTCAGCGAACAGTTCCACTCTTCCTTTCCCTCGGTACTGCCCAAAAACTCCCCGTCCCAAAACGCCCGCAACGAAAAACCGGGGGCAAAGCGCAACTTGGCTTCCAGGGCCCCTTCCGCGTTCACCGGCAAAACCAGGAAAAAAACCGCCGGTTTGCCCGTCGGGGAAAATCGGGCCACGCTCCGTCGCCAGGTGAGGATTTCTCCACCCGGCCAGGAGACCCTGGCTCCGGCTGGCACGGTGGGGAGGCCGGGATCCAGAAACGGGTGATCGCGCACCGCCGGAGCGGTGGGCAAGAGAGTTGCCTCCGCAGAGGACAGCGACACCGGGCCGAGCACCAGCCACTCCGAGACCAGGCGCTCCCCGGCGGCCGTTCCCTGAGCCATGCCCGGCATTCCCCCCAGCAACGCGAGCCAAAGCCACCACCAACTCTTGCCAGCCTTCATGAAAAATCCTCCCGTGGTAGCCGGGTTCAATCGCCGCCCTTCGCCTCGTCGGGAAGCACCCGGGTTGGTTCGAAGTCGAGGCCCAGCCGCCGCAAATCGGCCTCCAGTTTTTCGCAAGAGGTGAATCGCAGGGCCCGGAAGCGGGATTCGCCCGCGGCGGCGACAAACTCCGGCAAATCGTCGATGTAGATGCACTGCTCGGCCATCAGGTCGAGTTTGCCGAGGAGATCGAAAAATATCCGCCGGTCGGGTTTACCCACCCCGACCTGAAAAGAAAAGGTGACCGCGTCGAACAGGGAGAACGATTCGTGGGTGCCAATCACGTGCTCGGCGTGCCAGGGGCTGGTGTTGGAGATCAGCCCCAGGCGGAAGCGTTTTTTCAAGCGGGCCAGCAGGTCGGGCATGGCAGGGACCGGGGCAAAGATCCCGCAATAGGCGTCCCGGAACTCGTCGAGCGAGAGTTGGATCCCCCCCGCCTCCGCCGCCTGGGCAAAAAACTCGGACGAACCGAGTTCACCCCGTTCGTAGGCGGGTGAAAGCCCCGTTGGATGGTAAAGGAGCCGTTGGATCTCTTCTGCACTACGGGCGGCTCCGGCAGCGATCTTGTCCACGAAGAGGTGGGTATCGAACGAAGCCAGGACGTTGCCGAAATCGAACACCAATGCCTCGACTTTCGCCACCGAGGCGAAGCGCTGGAGGTGGGGGGCAAACTCGAAATCACTGCCGGTGATATGGTCGACCAACCAGCTGCGCAGGAATTCCACCAACTCTTCGAGCAGCAGCGGGTCATCGGGCCGGTAGCGGTGGTTGAAGTCGAGCAGGCGACGCACGAACTGGGCATGGAGGCGCCGATGATCGGCCAGGCCGGGAAACCCACTGCGCCCCATGTAGAATTCCTCGCGGGCGAAGTGTTCGAGGGCATAGCGGGCGAGTTCCTGGAACACCGGGGTCAGGTCTTGCCCGGAACTCTGTCGGGCAAGCAGCTCCAGCAACCGGTTCAGCAGGTCGAGAAGCCCCCGGTGCTGGTCATCGAGTTCCTGGTAGTGGAGGGCAAAACGCTCTTTCCAGGCGATTTTCATGGGCCCGCCGATTCCTATCCGTTCGTCGGGGGGATCCCCGCACTCGGAGGCAACCGGTCGGCCAGCAGGGTGGCCAGACGGTACAGGT
>CAZTNO010000088.1:0-10333 GCA_964614865.1 uncultured Clostridia bacterium | reverse complement strand
TGCCGTTCTTCTGGCGGGATTGACCGGGGGGCTCATGGCGCAGCCCAGCGAAACTCCGGTGAACTGGAAGGCCATCGAGGATTCCTGGAAAATCGTGGCCGCCGACTTCACCAACACCACCGCCATCGACCAGTTCGTCACCATGTTGCCCTCCACGGGCAAGGCCGCCGGGATCGCGGGCGAGGGGGCCGCCCTGGTCTCCCAGATCGGCCAGGCGATCCCCGCCCTCGACAACCTGATCGCCGGCACCGGCGACCAGCCCCAGATGAGATTGTGCCTGGGGCTACTGACCCTGGTCCCTGCCGAAATCGAGATTCGCCTGTACCGCATCCTGGGCGCGGCGATCCCGTTCAACCCGAAAGGCTTTCTGGAAGAGGTCGATACCCAGCGGCAGCGGATCCCCGACCTGGCCGCGCTGCTCGGCAGTTTTCGCTACGACATGCCGGGCGACGACGCCGGCCAGCAGCTCGAGAAGAAACTGCGCATGAACGTGATCGACGGGGTGGAGGAAAAGCCCCTGAAGTCGATCAAGTCGGAGTGCCTGAAGACCCTCAAGAAGATGTAGCGGGGGCTTCGGGGACGGACTTTGTTTTTTTGGAAACTCGATCTTGCAAAAAAGTAGTGTCAAGAATCTTTCGCACATTTGTTGAGGGGTAGTTCTTGGCTTGAAGATGGGATGTGGGAAAGTGGGGCACCCGGGCGCTTTCTTGGCCCGGGCCCTTGAACAAGCGGGCCGTTTCGGCTAAACTTGCGGTGGGGAAAAAACAGGGGCAAAGGAGTATACCCGATGCAGATTCGCGTGATCGACGAGCCGATTCCCGGCCTGAAAGTGTTGGAACACGAGGTGTTCGAAGACGACCGCGGCTTCTTCATGGAGGTGTTCCGGGCCGACATGTACGCCGACCTCGGCCTCCCCACCCAGTTCGTGCAGGACAACCATTCCCGCTCGGTGAAGGGCGTGGTGCGCGGCCTGCACTTCCAGTGGGACCCGCCGATGGGCAAGCTGATGCGGGTGATCGTGGGCAGCGCCTTCCTGGTGGCGGTCGATATCCGCCAGGGTTCCCCCACCCTCGGCCGCTGGTTCGGCATGGAGGTTTCGGCGCAGAGCAAAAGGCAGATATACGCCCCCGCCGGCTTCGCCCGGGGCTTTTGCGTCCTCTCCGAGGTGGCCGAGATCCAGTACAAGTGCACCGGCATCTACAACGCCAAAGCCGAATCGGGCATCCGCTGGAACGACCCCGCTATCGGCATCCGCTGGCCGGTGACCACACCGATCATCTCCAGCAAAGACGAAAAGGCCCAGCTGCTATCCGACTGGCTGGCCCGGCCCGAGTCTGCCCACTTCCACGTCTGATTCTTCTGGAGGAACCATGAAAATCCTGATCGCCGGCGGCGCCGGTTACATCGGTTCGGTGTTGATCCCCAAGTTGCTCGAACGGGGTTACGAGATCGACGTTCTCGACTTGTTCTGGTTCGGCAACCACCTGCCCGCGCAGGTCGGCACCATTTCCAAGAACATCTTCGACCTCAAGGCCGAAGACGTGAAGGGCTACCAGCAGGTCATCTTCCTGGCCGGGCTGTCCAACGACCCGATGGCCGAGTTCTCGCCGGCGCAGAACTTCATCTCCAACGCTGCCGCCCCGGCTTTCCTCGGCTACCTGGCCAAGCAGGCGGGGGTCCGCCGCTTCATCTACGCCGGCTCCTGTTCGGTGTACGGCTACACGGTCAACGAACTCTACGATGAGACCAGCCCTGCCGTCTCCAGCTACCCCTACGGCATCTCCAAGCTGCAGGGGGAGCAGGCGGTGATGCAGATGGCTGACGACAAGTTCTCGGTGATCGCCTTCCGCCAGGGGACGGTCTCGGGCTACAGCCCGCGCATGCGCCTCGACCTGGTGGTCAACACCATGTTCAAGACCGCCCTGGTCGAGGGGACCATCACCGTCAACAACCCGGCCATCTGGCGGCCGATCCTCAGCATCCAGGACGCCTCCTCGGCCTACATCAGGGCCATCGAGTCGCACGAGTCGATCTCCGGCATCTTCAACGTGGCCTCGGGCAACTACACCGTGGGCGAGATCGGCGATCTCGTGCAGGCGGGGATCCGCAAGCTGCTGAACCGCGAGGTGCAGCTCAAGATCAACCACCTGCAGGACTACCGCAACTACAAGGTCAGCTTCGAGAAATCCCGCAAGGTGCTGAGTTTCCATCCCAAGCACGCGGTCGAGTCGATCGTCGAGGACCTGGCCACCAACCTGGACCGTTTTGCCGACTTCGACAACGAAGCCTACTACAACATCCGCATCTTCCGGAAACTCGAAGCGGGGAGCAAGGGATGAAGGCCGCGATTGTCGGGGCTAGCGGACAACTCGGCAGCGACCTGGTCACCGAGCTTGCCGCCTCGGGCTGGCAGGTCTGCGAGTGGAACCTCGATCGGGTCGACGTAACCCGCCCCGAAACGGTAGGCGAGGCGTTTGCCGCCGACGCGCCCCAGGTGGTGATCAACACCGCCGCCATGCACCAGGTGGAGCAGTGCGAGGCCGACCCCGCCCAGGCGTTTGCCGTCAACGCCATCGGCACCCGCCACCTGGCCCTGGAGGCCGCGCGGCTCGGCACCCTGCTGGTCCACATCAGCACCGACTACGTGTTCGACGGGGAAAAACAGGCTCCCTATCTGGAAACCGACTGTCCGCGGCCGCTGAACGTCTACGGGGTCAGCAAGCTGGCCGGCGAGCACTTCGTGTCCACCCTCTGCCCCGACCATTACGTGGTGCGCGTTTCGGGGCTGTACGGCCACCACCCCTGCCTGGCCAAAGGGGGGCTCAACTTCGTCGAATTGATGCGGAAACTGGGCCGGGAACGACCCGAGGTGCGGGTGGTCGACAGCGAAATCCTGACCCCGACCTCGACCCGCGAGGTGGCGCGGCAGTTGCTCGTGATGCTGGAAAAGCGCCCCCCTTCGGGCCTCTACCACGCCACCGCCGAGGGCAGTTGCTCGTGGCACGCTTTTGCCGCCGAGATCTTCCGCCATACCGGGGCCACGGCCAAGCTGTCGGTGGCGGCTCCGGGCGAGTTTCCCGCCAAGGTGCCCCGCCCGACCTATTCGGTGCTGGAGAATTCCAGCTTGAAAAGGGCGGGCCTGAACGTCATGCGGCCCTGGGCTGACGCCCTGGCCGAGTATCTGCAAACCGTCTGAGAGGCGATGGGCGACGATGGGCAGGCAGCGACCACGCCTTCGGGCGGGGTCGCCGAAAAGACCGACCTGCGGATCAAAAAACCGTCGCTGTACCGGGTGATCCTGCATAACGACGATTACACCACCATGGAATTCGTGGTCGAGGTGCTGATGACCGTGTTCCACCATCCCCAGGCCGGGGCCGTGCGGGTCATGCTCGATGTCCACCGCCGCGGCCGCGGGGTCTGTGGCATCTATCCCCACGATATCGCCCAAACCAAGGCGGCTCGCGTCCTGAAGATGGCCCGGGAGCGGGAGTTTCCGCTGATGGCTACGGTGGAACCCGAATGAGCCGCGAACTAAAGCTCGACCCGCTGCTGCACGAGGTGTTGCGTCAGGCGCGCGACGAGGCGGTCCGCCAGCGCCACGAGTACCTGACCCCCGAGCACGCCCTGCTTGCCGCCCTCGAGACCCCCGGGGGGCGCCAGCTGGTGGAGGGAGCGGGGGGCGACGCTGCGCGCGTTAAGCGGCACGTAGGCGATTTTCTGGCCAGCCACGTGGCGGTCATCGAGCCGGTGGAGGGGGAGCCTCCGGTTATCCCCGACCAGACCCTGGGGCTCGACCGCTGCCTGGAGCGGGCGGTGATTCACGCCCTGGCCGCCGACAAGGAGATCGTCCGCCTCGGCGACTTTCTGGCCGCCATGCTCGAAGAAGAGGAGTCGTTTGCCGCCTATGCCCTGCGGCGCGAGGGGGTGACCCGCTTGCGCCTGCTGCAGTTCCTCTCCCATGGCGGAGACGAGCCCGCCCCCGATCTTTCCTCCCCCCAGGCCGAAGACGAACCCGGCGAGGAGAAAGCCGGTCGCGATCCGCTGGCCTCCTTTGCCATCGATTTGACCGCCCGCGCGGCGGCGGGGGAGCTCGAGCCGCTGATCGGCCGCCAGGACATCCTGGACCGGACCATCCAGGTCCTCTGCCGGCGGCTCAAGAACAACCCCTTGCACGTCGGCGAACCGGGGGTCGGCAAAACCGCCCTCACCGAGGGGTTGGCCCAGCGGATCGCGGCAGGCGATGTGCCGGCCCCGCTCTTGGGGGCGCGCATCTTTTCGCTCGACCTGGCCGGGCTGATTGCCGGCACCCGCTACCGGGGCGATTTCGAGGAGCGGCTCAAGGGGGTGCTGGCCGCCCTGGCTCGCCAGCCCGGGGCGATCCTGTTCATCGACGAGATCCACGCCGTGGTCGGGGCAGGAGCCGTGTCGGGGGGGGCGCTAGACGCCTCGGGCATCCTCAAACCCCTCCTTGCCGGATCCCGGGCGCGCTGCGTGGGCACCACCACCCACGAAGAGTACAAGCGTTTCATGGAGAAAGACCGGGCCCTGATCCGCCGTTTCCAGAAGATCGATGTGCCCGAGCCCAGCGTCGAGGAGTGCCACGCCATTCTCGCCGGCTTGCAGAGCCGCTACGAGGAGTTCCACCAGGTGACCTACACCTCCGAGGCGGTGGCGGCGGCGGTCACGTTGTCGGCCAAGTACATCTCCGACCGGTTTCTCCCCGACAAGGCGATCGATGTCCTCGACGAGGCCGGATCGTGGCGGCGGATGACCTGGAAAAAAGGCGAGGTGCCGGTGCCGGTGGTGGGCCGCGAAGCGATCGAGACGGTGGTGGCAGGGATCGCCCGCATCCCTCAGCCCACCGTGACCACCTCCGAGATCGACCAGTTGTCGGGGCTCGAGAAGCGGCTGCGCGGCCAGATCTTTGGCCAGGACCAGGCCATCGACCAGGTGGTGCTGGCGGTCAAGCGTTCGCGGGCAGGCTTCCGCGAACCGGGCAAGCCCGTTTCCCAGTTCCTGTTCGTCGGCCCTACCGGGGTCGGCAAAACCGAGCTCGCCCGCCAACTGGCCCTGGCACTGGGCATTCCGTTGCTGCGCTTCGACATGAGCGAATACCAGGAGAAGCACTCCGTCTCCCGTCTGGTCGGCGCCCCCCCGGGCTATGTCGGCTACGAGGAGGGGGGCTTGTTGACCGAAGGGGTGCGCAAGTCGCCCCACGCGGTGGTGCTGCTCGACGAGATCGAAAAGGCCCACGCCGACATTTTCAATACCCTGCTGGCGGTGATGGACTACGCCACCCTGACCGACAACAGCGGCCGCAAGGCCGATTTCCGCAACATCGTTTTGATCATGACCTCGAACGCCGGCGCCCGCGAACTGCGGCGTCGCCTGCCGGGCTTCACCTCCGCCGGCAAGAGCGGAGGGCTTTTGACTTCGGCGGTGGAACGCGTCTTCCCCCCCGAGTTTCGCAACCGGCTCGACAGCGTGGTGGAGTTCCGCCCGCTGGGCTTACCCCAGGCCCGGGCCATCGTGGCCAAGCAGGTCGGCGAGTTCGCCCGCCAGTTGGCCGACAAGGGGGTGACGCTGACGGCGACCCCGGCGGCAGTGACCCTCCTTGCCCGGCAGGGCTTTTCGCCCGAATTCGGCGCCCGCGAGATCGCCCGCCTGGTGCAGCAGCAGGTGAAGAACGCCCTGGTCGACGAGGTGCTCTTCGGCCGCTTGAAGGGGGGGGGCAGGGTGACGGTCGACAGCCGGGCCGGGCAGATCGTCTTCCGCTTTTCGCGTTCCCCGCAAAAGGGATGAGCCGGGTCCCCTGGCTGGGGGCAGACACCCCCTTCCCTCCCGTGGCCGGAACTGCTGCCGAGGGGATCGTGGCCGCCGGCGGCGATCTGTCGAGTGCCCGGTTGCTGGAGGCCTACCGTCACGGCATCTTCCCCTGGTACGAGGAGGGGGGGCCGATCGTCTGGTGGTCTCCCGACCCGCGTTTCGTCCTCTTCCTCGACGAGTTTCACCTCTCCCGGAGGTTCCGGCGTCAGTTAGGCCACCACTTCCCGCGGGTTACCCTCGACACCGCTTTTTTGTCATTGATCGCCCTCTGCCGGGAGATCCACGGCAAATGCGAGGGGACCTGGATCACCGCCGAAATGGCCGCAGCCTATGGCGAGCTCCACCGTTTGGGAATCGCCCATTCGGTGGAGACCTGGCAGGGCGACGAACTGGTCGGCGGGCTCTACGGCGTTTCGCTGGGGCGGTGTTTTTTTGGGGAATCGATGGTTTCGCGGCAGAGCGGCGCCTCCAGGGCGGCCCTCGCGGTGCTGGTCGCCTGGCTGCGGGAGCGGGGCTTCACCTGGCTGGATTGTCAGGTGCCCACCGAGCATCTGGGCACGCTGGGAGCCCGGGCGATCCCCCGCAAGCGTTTTCTGGCACTGCTGAAGGCCGGGCTCGAGCAGCCCGGAATCGAGGGGAGCTGGGCCCGCTTACCCATCCCCGCCATCGTGGAAACAAGGAGCCATTCATGAACCATCGAACTCGCTGTTGCGGACTGCTGGCCTGCTGGTTATTGATCCAGGCGGGGCTGGCCTTTGCCGGTTCGCCGGGCAAGCGTTGGTATCTGGCGGTGGAGGCAGGGTTGGGCGTTTCAACCCAGGTGGCTTTCAGCGACCGGGGGGCGCCGCCCGAGGGCAGCCGGGCCCTCTTCGGCTCCGGCTACAGGGCCCAGGGACGCTGGGAGACCCAGCCCCTGGCCGGCCTGGCCGTGGGCACCCGATTGGCCCGCCATGTGCGTCTCGACGCACTGTTCACCGCCCTGCCACGGCAGCGCTTCACCGGGTCCAGCAACTTCCTGACTCCCCCCGCTGCCGAACCGGTGAGCGGGGACGGCCAGACCCTGGCGGTGCTGGCCCGGACGCACCTCGACCTGGCGCCACTGCTCGGCGGACGGGTGCTGGGCTTTGCGCCGCATCTGGGGGTAGGCGGCGGGCTGGCGTTCCACCATCGCCGGGCGTTGATCCTGTCCTACCCAAGTCTGGCGATCCCCCATACCCTGACCACCCCGGGTGGCAACCGCACCCAGCCGGCCTGGTTGGTGGAAGCGGGGCTGACCCGTCCCCTGGGAGGTCATTGGATTATCGAGTTGAACTGGCGCTACCTGGATGGGGGTTTTACCGGCACCGCCGCTGGCGATGCGCTGCGGGTGCGGCCCACGGTCCCGTCCGAGACGGTGATCGCCATCGGCGCAACCCGGGCTCCCCAGCGGGTCCACCTGGTAGTGGCCGGCATGCGCTGGGGATGGGGCGAACGATGACCTGCTACGGGAATGGAGAATGACCATGACCAGAAAACTGTTGTTTTGCTGCGGTTTGATCGGCCTGCTCGCCTTTCCGGTTCGGGCCACCGTCGCTGGCGATGAGTCCGGGGCATCACCGTCGCTCAATCTGGAGACCGCGGACCGGCTGGCCTTGTTGCCATTGAAGTGCCTGGGGCAGGAGTTCCCCAACAAGCCGGGAGAGACACTGGCCTCGTCGGGGGAAGTGGCTTCGCCGCAAGCCATGCACCCGGTATTCTATGGCTGCTTCGACTGGCACTCCTCGGTGCACGGTCACTGGATGCTGGTGCGGCTGTTGCGCGATTTCCCCGGGCTGAAAGCCGGAAAGCAGGTCCGCCAGGTGCTCGCGGCCAGCATGACCGCCGGCAAGGTCCTGGGCGAAGTGGCCTACTTCCAGCGTACCCAGGAGACTTCGTTCGAGCGAACCTACGGCTGGGCCTGGCTGCTGAAGCTTGCAGAAGAGCTCCATCGCTTCGACGACCCACTGGCGCGGCAACTCGAACGGAATCTGGCCCCGCTGACCGACCTGATCGTGCAGCGGTTGCGGGCCTTCCTGCCCAAACTCGTCTACCCGGTTCGCGTCGGCGAGCATGCCAATACGGCGTTTGCCCTGGCTTTTGCCTGGGACTACGCCGTCGCCACCGGCCAGGTCGAGTTGCAGGAGCTGATCGGGCGACGGGCGCGGGATTTCTTTTCGAGCGATGCCGCTTGTCCGTTGAGCTGGGAGCCGGGCGGCTTCGACTTCCTCTCCCCCTGCCTGGAAGAGGCCGACCTGATGCGCCGGGTGTTGCCGCCACAGGAGTTCGCCTCATGGCTGGCGCGCTTTCTGCCGCAGCTGCGAGACCCGACGTTCAGTCTGCGTCCCGGCGAGGTCTCGGACCGCGCCGACGGCAAGCTGGTCCACCTCGACGGGCTGAACCTGTCGCGGGCCTGGTGCCTCGAAGGGATCGCCGCCACCCTGCCCGAATACGGCCACCTGCGGGAGCTGGCCAGCAGGCACCTGCGGCATTCGCTGCCCCAGGTTACCGCCGGCTCCTACGAGGGCGAGCACTGGCTGGCCTCTTTTGCCGTCTACGCCTGCTCCCGTCCGGGCAGTTGAGGCGCTGATCTTTGCCGTAGCCAGCTGGAAACGATCTGGGAATGCGCGCCCCGCCGCGGAGAATCGCCGCCGGATCAGGGCGGTGAAAAGGCGGTCAGGATGGCGGCGATCTGTTGCGGGTCGGTAAGCCTGGCCACCGGGTCCCGGCGGGTCAAGCGGGTGACCAGGTCAGCGAGGCCTGAGGGGAAACCATCGGGCAAGGGGACGGGCAAAGCGACCTCCTCCTCCGCCTTTTGCCGCAGGATCTGGCCCAGATGGCCCGAATCGAACGGCGTGCTGCCGAAGAACAGACGGTAGAGGATGATGCCGAACGAGTAGTAGTCGGCCGACGGAGTGGCCTGGTGAAAACCGCCGAGGCTTTCCGGGGCGATGTATTCGACCGTCCCCTCGACCGAGCCGGCAACGGTGATCTGGGTCATCGATTCCATCTTGGCGATGCCGAAATCGAGTACTTTCAAGCGGCGGGCGAGCGGGGCATCCCCTTCCAGCAGGAAGATGTTGCCCGGCTTCAGGTCGCGGTGCACCACCCCGGCCTGGTGAATGGCCCGCATGATGTCGAGCAGCCCCCCTCCCAGCGCGCAGCTTTCTGCCACCGAAAAGGGGTGCCCGCGGTCGAGGAGGGTGGCCAGCGAGTGCCCGGAGAGGTACTCCATGGCGTAGTAGAGCCGGCCGTCGTGTTCGCCGTGGCTGAGGATGCGGACGATGCCGGGGTGGTGGATCCGGGCGCACACCAGCCCCTCGCGCCGGAACCGCTCGGCAGAGACCGGGTCCTCGACCGTGTTGCGCAGCACTTTCAGTGCCACCTGCTGGCCGCGGGATCGGTCCACGGCGCGGTACACCGTGCCCATCCCGCCCTCGCCGATCTCCGCGACGATGCGGTAGGGGCCGATGAACTGGGGGTGGCGATCGGTTCTGGCCCGTCCTCCTCTCCGACGAATCCCTTGCCAGATCAGGTAGATGGCGAGCGATACTGCTACCGCCAGCAAGCACAGAAACCACAAGCGGCGGTGAAGAGGGGGGGCGATCGCCACCAGGGTGAAAAAAGACGAACGGTTCATCGGCCCCGATTATAGCACAGCGGGAAAAAGGGGGAGGCGCGCCGGAGGGATCAGGCGGGCGGAAGGAGGCGCCGGCTAAGGAAATGGGCGAGGCCGGTGCCGATGGCGAAAAAGTCGAGTGCCAGCAGGAGAAGGGGCCCACCGGCGGGTAGAAACTTGATCAGGGCGTAGAGGGCCACGCCGCCGAGCAGCGAGTAGACCAGCGGGACCGGCCGGCGCCACAGGCGCGACAGCCCCTGTTGGCCCAGGTAGCAGTAGAGAACCGTGCGTCCCAGGGCGAGGACGACCAGATAGCCGAGGAGGAGGAGGAGGAGCATCGGGATGCCGATCAGGAACATGCTGAGCACCACCGAAACGACCAGCAGGAAGAGGAAGAGGACCATGGCCCCGACTCCGATCCCGGCGATGCGCCAGGGGTGCCTTCCAAGCAGGGCGGTGGCGTTCGGCACCGCCTGGGGAAACAGGGCCAGCACCAGCAGCGAGACAATCAGCCACAGGGCGACCTTGATCCCCTTCAAGAGCGACTTGCCCCCCCGTTCGGGGAGGAACGGCAACAGGGTGGAGACCAGGGCGCGGAAGTCCTCTTTGCGGCTGACCACCATGATTTCGCCGCCGATCGAAACCCCGGCGTCCTTGTGCAGGCTGCCGCCGATCACGATCAGGTCGTGGCGGACGCTCGCCCCGGTCAGCAGCCGCACCTCGGTGCCGATGGCGATGATGTCCTTGCCTACCGTCCCGCCCACATCGAGTTTGCCGCCCACCATCAGCACGCTCTCTCCCACTTCGCCTGCCACCAGCACCGAACCGCCCAGCGAGGTCACGCTCCTGGCGTAGACCTCCCCCTGGGCG
>CAZTNO010000087.1:0-10351 GCA_964614865.1 uncultured Clostridia bacterium | reverse complement strand
CGGGAGAGCGCGATCAGACCCGCGTTGTGCCGGGTCAGCAGCAGGGTGGTCATGTCGCCGAGGGTCACCAGCCAGGTGGCGTTTTCCTCGGCGTGAAAGAGATCGAAGATGCTCTTGCGCTTCTCCATCTCAGAGCTCCGGGCTCTTGAACACGAACTCCACCTGGTCGGGCCCCTCGCCGTAGCCCGCCGCCTTCAATTTCAGCGGGTCGACCCCCTGGGCGAGAAAGAAGTCGTACAGGACGATGGCCCGCTGCGCCGACAGCTCGAGGGGATCGGCGACTCCGGCGGGCAAGGCAGACGAGGCCCGGGCGTGGATCTCCATCACGAAGGGGATCTCGCCCAGCAACCGGGCCAGGCTCAACAGGAAGGGACGCGACCCTGGCGGGATCTCGATGCTGGCAGAGGCGAAGCGGACCGCCCCGGGGATGATCACCGCCGAACCGCTCTCGCCCGCCTTGACAGCCAGGTCGCGGATCTGTTGGCCCGACACGAACTCCTCCATCAACCGCACCGTCAAGCCATCGGCCTTCATCCGCCCGGCCAGCACCTTGAGCGGGTCGGCTCCGCCCGCGTCAACCACCGACGGGCGCCCCTCCCGCCCCCTGCCGGCCAGCATCAGGGCTTTCCTGAAGTTTTCGCGGAACACCTTCACCTTGGCCGGATCTTTCTCGGTGAACGAGAACAGGAAGATGAACACAGTCAGCAGGGTCAACATCAACGAGAGGAAGACGTAGAGCCAGGGAGGGTTCCGCCCGGGCGGATCGTCGGCATGGCGGATGCTCATTTCATCTTGTCTTCAGAGTACAACCTGCGGTACGCGGTGGGCAGGAACGAGACCATGCGCTGCTCGACCATGCCGGGGACGTCGCCCGACTGGATCGAGACGATGCCCGCCAGGATCATCTCTTTCTTGAGGATCTCGGCGGTGGAGCGCTCCTTGAGCTTGCCGGCGATGGGCAGGAAGACGATGTTGGCCAGCATTGCCCCATAGAAGGTGGTCACCAGGGCGATGGCCATCGACTGGGCGATCAGCGCCGGGTTGTCCATCGAGCGCAGCATCAGGATCAGCCCGATCAGGGTGCCGATCATGCCGAAAGCGGGGGCGAACTGCCCCATCCCCTGGAAGATGGCGATGCCGACGCGGTGGCGGGCCACCTGGAAGTCGATCTCGTTTTGCATGACCTGCTTGATCGATTCGATGGGATGGCCGTCGACGATCATGCGAATCCCCTCGTAGAAGAACTGGTCTTCGATCTCGCCCAGGTACTTCTCCAACCCCAGCACCCCCTGTTTGCGGGCGAAAGTCGAGTAGCGGACCATCTTGGGGATCAGGTCGGTGTAATCCTCCTCTTTGTACCAGAAGACCTTCTTGACCACCTTGAACACGCCGAGGATGTCCTTGAGGGGGTAGTTGATCAGGGTGGCGCCGAAGGTGCCGCCGAGGACGATCAGGGCCGACGGCAGGTCGAGGAAGATGGCGAAGTTGCCCTGGGAGAAGATGGCCATCCCCACCAGTCCGAACGCGCTGAATATGCCGAGCAGGGTTGCGATGTCCACCATGGGCCTCCAAGGCCAGGATTCTATCACAGCGGGGAATATTTTTCCTTGGGGGGGCGGTGTCCGGAGTCAAGGATTCCGTGGCCGGCCAGCCAGCGCCGAATTGTTCATTTAGCATTAGGCCGTTAGGGACGGATTGTGAAAATATGAAAGTGTTCTCCAGATCGAAACCGCGGAGAATCCGAATAGAAGCAAACATCGGGGAAATAGGCCAGGATATTGCCTCCCAATCATCGAAGGCTCCCCTTCAAGAACTGTGCGTAGGCAGATGCCCCGATTTCACAAAGAGGCCGACCCAGCGCGTTTTTCTAATCGACATCCGGGACTCTTGACCATCACTTTCACATTTTCACAATCCGTCCCCTCTCTTGTTGGCACGTTTTTTGATGAGGCAATGCGCCCCCTTGCTTCGGGGGGGCGTTTCGAGGTACAATGGCCACTTCTGGAGAGGTGTCCGAGCGGTTTAAGGAGCACGCTTGGAAAGCGTGTGTACTGGAAACGGTACCGTGGGTTCGAATCCCACCCTCTCCGGTTGGCTTTTTTTGACCGCCGGCGGCCTGCCCGCAGTCCCCGGTTCAACCAGTAAAAAAGCCCAGGAGCCTGACGGTGTGGACCCGTGAACCTTGTCAGGACCGAAAGGGAGCAGCAATAAGCGGTGCTCCGCAAGCGTTCAGGATTTCCTGGGCCCTTATGGGGTCCCCTCCATGTACCTGGCCCTAGCCCGAAAGTACCGTCCCCAGACCTTCGCCGATCTCATCGGCCAGGCCAGCGTCTCGCAGACGCTGCAGAACGCCATCGCCATGAACAAGGTCTACCCCGCCCTGATCTTCTCGGGGATGAAGGGGGTCGGCAAGACCTCGACCGCCCGCATCCTGGCCAAGGCCCTCAACTGCGACCACGGCCCGGCCAAAGAGCCGTGCAACCAGTGTCCCACCTGCCAGGAGATCACCGAGGACCGCTCCACCGACTACATCGAGATCGACGGCGCCTCCAACAACGGGGTGGGCGAGGTGCGCAGCCTGCGCGAGACGGTACGCTACAAGCCCAGCCGCAACCGCTACCGGATCGTGGTCATCGACGAGGTGCACATGCTCTCGTCCTCGGCCTGGAACGCCCTGCTGAAAACGGTCGAGGAGCCGCCCGAGCACACCTATTTCATCCTGGCCACCACCGACTTCCACAAGATCCCGGCCACCATCGTCTCCCGCTGCCAGCACTTCGAATTCAAGCGCATCCCGGTCGAGGTGATCAAGACGGTGCTGCGGGAGATCTGCGGCAAAGAGAAGGTGGTCATCTCCGACTACTCGCTGTTTTTGATCGCCAAGTCGGCCGAAGGCAGCCTGCGCGATGCCAAAAAGATCCTCGATCAGGCCATCGCCATCTCCAGCGGCGACGTGGCCGACGAGAGCGTGGTGCAGATCCTGGGCATCATCGACGAAGAGATCTTCATCGCCCTGACCCGGGCCTTCCTGTCGGCCGACCGGCACGCCATCATCCACCACATCGGCCAGCTCACCGAAGCCGGCACCGACCTGCGCTTCTTCTTCGGCGAATACCTGAAGTTCATCCGCGACCTGCTCATCGTCAAGACCATCGAGAATTCCGAAGGGCTACACAACCTCAACCCCGACAACCTGCCCGCCTTGCGCGAGATACTGCGGCCCGTCTCCGAAACCGACCTGCTGCGCTACTTCAACGCCGCCAAAGAGATGGAACAGACCATCCGCAACACCGAGTCGCCGTCCATCATGCTGGAGCTGCTGTTCATCAAACTCTCGTACTTCCCCCAGCTGGCCCCGATCGAGGAGATCGTGCGCCAGCTCCAGCAGAACCCCCACGCTGTCCGGACGCCCCCCGCTGCCATGCCCGCAAGCCCCCCCGCGGCGCCGCCGCCGGTGGAGGGAGGGGCCAAGGCCCCGCCGCCCCATGCGGCCGAGGTCCCCCCAGCCGGCGACTGGTTGCCCGCGTTCCGCCAGCGCATCGCCGAAGAGAAGCCCCGGCTGGGAGCCCTCTTGGCCGGCAGCGACCTGCGACTGGAGAACCGGCGCCTCCTCCTCACCCCGGGCGCCGACCATGCCGTCAAGCCCCTGACCGATCAGGCGGCCTGGCTCGGCCAGGTGGCGACTCGCCTGGCCGGTCGCGAAGTGCCGGTGGAAATCGTTTCACCCCCCCCCGGCTCCGGCCAGCCCGGCCCCGCCGAAGCCATCGAGCAGATCAAGAAGGATCCCGCCATCACCGGCCTGCAGAACATGCTGCGGGGAAAACTGATCGCCGTGGAGGCGATCAAGGAGAAAGACGATGCCTAAAATGCCCAACATGAGCCAACTGATGAGCATGGCCCAGAACATGGCCAAGGACATGGAAACCAAAATGAACCAACTCTCCGTCGAGGGCAACGCCGGCGGGGGGATGGTCAAGGTCGTCCTGAACGGCCACAAGCACGTGCTCGAGTTGAAAATCTCTCCCGAAGTGGTCGACCCGACCGATATCGAAATGCTTCAGGATCTGGTCGTCGCCGCCTTGAACGATGCCCAGGGCAAGGTGGACGACGAAATGAAAGGCCAGCTCGGCCCCATGGGCGGCGGTTTGCCCGGCGGCTTCCCGTTCTGACCGAAACCGGGACCCGCAGCGGGCAGTCATGATCGAGTATACCCCCCCCCTGGGCCGGCTGGTCGAGGAGCTGAAACGGCTGCCCGGCATCGGCCGCAAATCGGCCCAGCGGATCGCGTTCTTCCTGCTGCGCCACCCGGGCGAGATGTCCGATGCGCTGGCCGCCGCCATCGTCGAGGCGCGCCGCTCGATCGTCTCCTGTCCGGTGTGCTCCAACCTCTCCAGCCAGGTTCCCTGCGAAGTGTGCCGCGACCCCAGCCGCGAGTCCGACAAGATCTGCGTGGTCGAGGAG
The DNA here is from genome assembly GCA_964614865.1 of uncultured Clostridia bacterium. Taxonomy (GTDB): domain Bacteria; phylum Acidobacteriota; class Aminicenantia; order UBA2199; family UBA2199; genus CAZTNO01. The sequence goes on along the minus strand of CAZTNO010000087.1, from coordinate 5,890 downwards.
CCGTTCCACATCCAGGCCATCGAGCGGACCGCCCAGTACCGGGGGCAGTACCACGTGCTGGGCGGCCGGCTCTCCCCGATCGGCGGCATCGGCCCCGACGAGCTCGCCATCGCCCCCCTGCTGGCCCGCATCGAGGCGGGCGCGTTCCAGGAGGTGATCCTGGCCACCAGCCCGACCACCGAAGGGATGGCCACGAGCCACTATTTGACAGAAGTTTTGAACCGGTATACAATCAAAATCACCCGCATTGCGCTGGGGCTGCCGGTGGGGGCCGACCTGGATTACGCCGATCAGGTGACCGTCGCCAAAGCCCTGGAAGGCCGCACCGAGGTCCGCTGAGAGGCGGACGGACGCGGGAACCACATGAGGACGACCGGCATGAATCGGCAAGCGGACGCTGGGTAGATGCAAGAAAATTTCGTCATCTACAACGAAGAGTACACGCTGATCCGTGACATTCTGCAGCGGCTCAAGATCAGCACCAAGGCCAAGATCGTCTTCATCACCGATCTGGAGGGGCACTGCATCGCCTCCACCGGGGAGCTCGATGAGGTCAATCTCAACTCGATCTCCTCGCTGATTGCCGGTTCGGTGGCCGCGATCCAGAGCATCGCCCAGATGCTGCGGCTGGAGAGATTCAACGGCATTCTCAACGAGTCGACCCGGGAGAGCCTGCACATCTCCCTGATCAACGACCGCACCATGCTGATCGTCATTTTCGACAACACGTCCAACCTGGGGTTGGTCCGGTTCCGGGTGCGATCCGCCCTGGACGAGCTGGAGAAGGTTTTTCTCACCATTCAGCAGAAGATCAAGGCCAGCGAGGTCGTTCCAGGCATCTCCCCGTTCGAGGGGGTGACCGACGAAGACATCGACCGCATTTTTGGAGACTGATATTGTCCTTTCTGAATTACTCGACCCGGGAGATCAATTTTAAAATCGTCTACTACGGCCCCGGGCTTTCGGGCAAGACGACCAACATCAAGTTCATCTACGACAAGATCAAGAAAGACAACAAGGGCAAGCTGGTCAGTCTGGCCACCGAAACCGAGCGCACCCTGTTCTTCGACTTCTTTCCCCTCGACATCGGCACCATCAAGGAATACAAGGTCAAGTTCCACCTCTACACCGTGCCGGGCCAGATCTACTACAGCGCCTCGCGCAAGCTCATCCTGAAGGGGGTCGACGGCCTGGTGTTCGTCGCCGATTCGCAACGGGAACGCTTCGAAGCCAACATCGAAAGCCTCAACGACATGCTGGAGAACATGCGGGAGTACAAGATCCCGTTCGAGAACATCCCCTACGTGCTGCAGCTCAACAAGCGCGACCTGCCCAACGTCACCCCGGCCACCGAACTGATCGCCGAACTGCGCAAGAAAGACGAGCCCGTGCTCGAGGCGGTGGCCCTGAAGGGCGATGGCGTGGTCGAGACCCTCAAGGCCATCTCCCGCCTGATCATGAACGACGTCAAGGCCAAGCTCGGCTAAGCCCCCCGCCCGATGGACCGTTTCACCTGCGACTGGATCGACAGCATCCTGGTCGTCCTGTGCGACGGCCGGGTGGTGTGCGGCTGCGCCGACCCCGAGGGCGTCCGCCCACTGGGCAAGCTCACGCAGGGGCGAGGCCTGCGTGAAATCTGGAATTCTCCCCGGGTCCAGGAGATCCGCTCGGGGCTCAACGCCGGCCACGCCCCGTTCTGCCGCGATTGCGGCCTCAAGCGGCCCCTGGCGGACGGCGAGCCGCCGCCGCAACGACCGCTGGTGCAAGGCCAGCTGCCGCGGATCTTCTTCGAACCGACCGTGCTCTGCAACCTCTCCTGCCTGGAAGCGGTCTGTTCGCGCGAGGCCCGGTTGCCGCAGACCCGGGAACGCTCCCGCTTCCCCCGGGAAGAGTTCGAGAACCTGCTGGCCGAAGTCGGCCAGGACCTGATCCGCCTCGATTTCTTCAACTACGGGGAGCCCTTCCTCCATCCCGAGGCGGCCGACATGATCGAGCTCCTCAAGGAGAGGCACCCGCAGGTCTTCCTCTACGTTTCCACCAACGGCCTGATGCTCACCCCCGAGGTCAGCCGCCGGGTGATCGCCGCCGGTCTCGACGAGATCACCTTCTCGATCGACGGCGCCGACCAGGCGACCTACGAAAAGTACCGCCGCGGCGGGGACCTGGACAAGGTACTGGCCATCGTCAAGGGGTTCGTCGACGAGCGCAACCGGCAGCAGCGGGAAACCCCGGTGGTAAACTGGCGCTCGATCCTGTTCCGCTGGAACGACTCCTGGTGGCAGCGGCGGCGCATCCGCCGGCTGGCCGAACGGGCGGGGGTCGACCGCCTGACCTGGGAAGTCACCGACCACCCGGCCTCGGCGGCGTCGAAGAGGTTCTACCCTGGATCCCCGGCACTGAAACGCATCCGCGCCGAGATCTGGGACTCGGGCCAGATCGGCAACGCCCTGCCGGCGAAGACTTACCGCGGCCGGATCACCCCGCCCGAGTTTTTGCCGGGTCAGGCCGGTTCACTCCCGGTGACGGTGAAGAACACCGGTGGCAAAACCTGGATTGCCGGAGGGCGGCGTCCGGTGCGACTGGGCATGCAACTCCATGACGACCGACGCCGGTTGCTCGACCTCAACTGGTCGCGGGCCTTTCTGCCGCACGACCTACCCCCCGGGGCGGCGGTGACCGTGCCCATCGAATTGCCGCCGCTGGCCATGCCGGGACCATACCAGGTGAAGTTCGACCTGGTGCTGGAAGGGGTCGACTGGTTCGAGCGCGGCGGATCGCCGGTGGTCTGGAAGCCTCTGGTTCAAGGTTGAAAACCGCCCCTTGCAGGGTGGCGGCCTCGCCCATGGCCAGAATCACCTGGTCCTCGACCAGCAGCAGCCGCTTCTGCTCACTCATGGGTGTGCCTGCCGAAAATGACTCCGTCTGTTCTGGCCACGATCGACCGGTCAGCCCTGGCCGGCGGTGCCGTCGAGGTGAAAACGGACATGCCAGGTGGTGCCCGGCCCCGGACCGAGTTCGATCGAGCCCCGCATCTGCCGCTCGACCAACCCGGCCACCAGTTGCAGGCCGAGCGTCGATCCCTGCTTGAAATCGAACCCCGGTGGCATGCCGATGCCATCATCGGCCACCACCAGTTCCACTTCCCCCTGCTCGCCCGGTCGCAGGCATACCGTGACCCCCCCCGTCCGTTCGCCCGGGAAGGCGTGCTTGAGCGAATTGGAGATCAACTCGTTCAGGGTCAACCCGCACGGCACGGCCAAATCCAGCGGCACCACCACTTCCTGCAACTCTTCCTGCCAGTGCAGCCGCAAGGAGATCGGGGCGAAGCTCTGGATCAGCAATTGCGTCAGTTCACGGATATAGTCGGCCAGGTTGATCTCCGACAACCTTTGCGATTGGTAGAGTTTCTGGTGAACCAGGGCCATCGAGCGGATGCGATTGCCGATCTTGCGCAGGATGTCGCGCATGCCGGCATCGCCGGTTTGCCCCTCCTGCAGGCTGAGCATGGCGCAGATGACCTGCATGTTGTTCTTGGTGCGGTGGTTGAGCTCTCGCAGCAGCACCTCCTTCTCATGCAGCGAGGCCAGCAGCGTCTCCTGGGCCTTCTTGCGGGCGCTGATGTCGCTGCGCGTGCCGATTACCCGCAAGGGTTTGCCGTCCTCATCCCGGGCGATCACCCGGCCCCGGTCCAGCCCCCAGTGATAGTCGCCGTCACGCCCACGCAGCCGGTACTCCGAGGTATAGATGGGGGCCTGGCCCGACAGGTGGCGCTCCATGTCGGCACCCACCCGCGGCTGGTCTTCGGGGAAAATCAGCTGTTCCCACTGCTCCCGGCAATCCGGGCAATCTCGCGGAGAGTAGCCCCCCATCTCCTGCCAGCGCCGGGAAAAGTAGACCGCTCCGGTGGCCAGGTCCCAGTCCCACACGCCGTCACCGGCGCCTTCGAGGGCGAACTGCCAGCGTTCCTCGCTGTGCCTGAGTTCATCCAGGGTGCGGCGGTGGGCGATCGACATGGCCAGGTGGTTGGCCTGCTGCTCCATCACCGCCAGGTCCTTGGCGGTGAACATCCCCTGGCGCCGGTCGTTGAACTGGATCAGGCCGAAGGTCTTGCCCAGGGCCCGCAGCGGCACCAGGGCCACCGACTCGTAGCCCTCGCCGTTGCAACGATTGCGGGTGCGCGCCTGGCGATCGGCTTCACTGGTGCTGGCCAGCAGGGCGGTGGTGTGGTTGGACCAGAAGCTGCCACCGGGGGTGAAAAAGGGCTTCCCGGTCGTGGTCCGCCCCAGCAGGACGTTGCCGCACATGCACTCCAGTGCCGGGTTGCCGGTGGAGTCGCGCAGCGGGATGCCGGCATCGTCCCGCACGCACAGCGTGGTTTCGGCCGCCACGAATTCGGCGGTGAAGCCATTCATCACGAAGTAGGGGTAATCGTCGCCCTGGCGCAGGCGGATGCCCATGGCCTCGCAGCCCGACCAGCGCTGCAGCAGCCGAAGCGACGACTCCAGCAATTCCCGCAGGTCTTCGGCCCGGGTGATCAGGGTCATCAACTCCAGCGAGAGCCGGGTTTCCCGGTCAACCCGCCGTCGTTCGGAGATATCGCGCGCCACCCCCTGAACCTCCAGTCTGCCCGTCTCCGCGTTGACCAGGAAGTGGGCGACGTTCTCCACCCAGACCCCCTGGCCGTCCCGGTTGCGCAATTCCAGTTCGTCCACGTACGATACGCGCACCCCGCGCTGGAACTCCTCGCTGCGGCTGGTCAGCGCCTGCTGAACATACCGGAGCGACTCTGGCTCGAGGATGGCCTCGATCCCCAGTTGCCGCATCTCGGCATCGGTATAGTGCAGCAGGCGTTCGACGGCCGGACTGACGTAGGAAAACCGCACAGCGGCCACGTCGAATACCCAGATGATGTCGGAGGCATTCTCGGCCAGCAGGCGATAACGCTGCTCGCTCCTTCGTAGCGCCTCCTCGGCCCGGCGCTGGTCGCGCATCATGCGCCATTCGCGGTGGGCATGACGCACCCGGTCGGGGATGGCGGCAAAGGTCACCGGCGACTTGACGACATAGTCGAGGGCTCCCGCCTTGAGGGCCCGCACCGCCGAAGTCTCGTCCCCATGGCTGGTCATCACCAGCAGGGGTGGCGCGAATGCCCGGTTCGGGTCAGCCAGCAACTCGGTGGCCTGTCCGTCGGCCAGGTTCAGATCGGCCAGCACGATGTCGACCCCGCCCGCCTGCAGAACCTGGCGGGTCTCGCGCAGGGTGGCGGTAAAGAGCAACCGGTGAGGCCAGGATGCCGAATCGAAGGCCCGCTCGATGGCTGCGGCGTGGGCCGGCTCGTCTTCGACCACCAGCACCGTCAGCAGGGCGAGCCCTTCGATCGGGGTCTCCTCATTCATGCGGGTATTCGTTCCAGCCGAGCCAGTAGTAGCCCAGCGATTCCATCATCTGGTTGAACTTGGGAAAGTCGATCGGCTTGACCAGATAGCTGTTGGCCCGGAATTCGTAGGAATGGGCGATGTCGCTCTCGGCCGCCGAGGTGGTCAGGATCACCACCGGGATGTTGGCCAGGTCGGGGTTCTCCTTGATCTGGCGCAACACCTCCAGCCCGTCCACCTTGGGCAGGCGGAGATCGAGCAGGATCAGGTTGGGACGCGGGCTCGACTGGGCATCGGCATAAGTCCCCTGCCGGCGCAGGTAATCGAGGGCCTGCTGGCCGTCGGTGACGTGGTGGATCGGATTTGCCACCCGCAGGTTCTCCAGCGCCCGGATCGTCATCTCGGCATGGGCCGGATCGTCCTCAATCAGCAGCAGGTTCAACGGGTTCCCCTTCATGAATGCCTCCTTGCCCTTCCAATCCGCCCAAGGGGAAAAAAAACGTGGGTCCTCCGCC
>CAZTNO010000086.1:0-10379 GCA_964614865.1 uncultured Clostridia bacterium | reverse complement strand
CGCAGAGGGCGCAGCACCGAGCCGATCTCCGCGCCATCGACGTTGGCCACGAAGCGAACCTCGAGATCGGGCAATCGTGCGGCGCGCAATGCGGTCACCGCCATTTGCGGACCCAAATCGGAACCGCCGATGCCGATGTTGACCACGGTGCGGATCCGCCGCCCGCTGAACCCGCGCCACGCACCCGATCGGACCCGCTGGGCAAAGGAGGTCATGCGGGCGAGCACCTGGTGAATTTCAGGCCGTACGTCCCGTCCCTCCACCATCAGCGGGTCTTTTTTTCCTGATCGCAAGGCGGTGTGGAGCACCGAGCGGTTTTCGGTGACGTTGATCGGCTCACCGGCAAACATCCGTTCGATTTCGCCACCGAGGCCCCGGGCATGGGCCAGCTCCAGCAGCCGCCCGACAATTTCGTCGTCGATCAGGTTCTTGCTGAAGTCGACCCGCCACGACCCGGCCTGAAGGGTGAAGCGGGCCGATCGCCCAGGGTCGGTGGCAAAGAGTTGCCGCAGGGAATTTCCGGAGATCCGGTGCTGACTGTTTTGCAGGGCGTGCCACTCGGGAATTTCGGCTAATTGGCTCACGGGGAACCTCCGGTTGGGGGAGAATTTTCCGGCACTATACCACCCCCCCCGGCAAATTTCCAGAGAATCGCCCCGCCCCCTGCAAGCGCTGCTTGCCAACGGGGGGGGTCATTCCCTATAATTGGCCGAGGAGACTTGGTCAACCCCATGAAAAAATCGAGATTCAGCCAGGCCGAGATCGCGCAAATCCTTGCCGAGGCTGCCGAACAGCCGACATCGGTCGTAGCAGTCCTGAAAAAGTACCACATTTCGGCAACGACGTTGCGGCGCTGGCTGGAACAAAACCGCCCCCCCCCTCCTCCAGCTCAGGCGAACGGCACCACCGACAACCAAACCGGGGAGCCAGCTCCCCGGCAACCGGTGCCCCCCGTTTCCCTGGAATCGTTCTGCTCCCACCCCGCCAGCGATGACCTCTGGGAGCGCAGCCCCCGCCGCCCCCCGCCCCGGACCCCGGCCATTCCCGCCCCGGGCATCGTGAGCCGGGGAGCGGTGGTGATCGCCTTGCTGGGGGTGGTAATCGTTCTCAGCCAATCCCGCTGTCAGCATATCCACCGCCTGATCGCCCTGGCAGGTCCCGTGGCCTCGTTTCTGGCCCTGCTGCTCCTGGTCACCCCCCTCTCCCTGGCGATCGTCCGCCAGTTCCGCCGCGGCTGGTGGCAAAGCGGGATAACCCAGCTCAGGGAGGGCAACGGGCTGGTCCTGTTCCTGTCGGTGGTGCTCCTGATGGTCCTGAACCTGGTCGTCCTCTCCCTGCCAGGGCTGATCTGCTTTCTGGGCAACGGGCTGCGGGCCCTTTTCTCGTTCTGAACGAGGCCTAATCCTTCATTCCGGGCAGACCGGTCTGAACGAGCTGAAAGCCCTCGGGCACCTCGAACATCTCGGCCGGGATGGCCTTGGCGGCAAAAGAGGTGACTTCCTGGGTCATCCGCGACACCTCTTTGGTTTTCCCCTTCTTCTCGGCGGTGGTGACCATGATCATCTTGAGCGGGAAACCGGCCCCGGCTTCGGCTTTCATCTGCTTCTCGATCAGTTCATCCAGATCTTCAAAACCGGTCTTGAGGTCCTTGTTCCGGAAGGCTTCGCCGACATCGGCCCAGCCGCCCTTCAGCGGGGCCGCCCAGACTTCCTTTTCCTGGCGCTGGCGGCTCTTGTCCTTGATGAAGGCCACCTTGACCTGCATGTCGTACTCCATCACCATGCGGTAGTGACGGCAAGGGATCCCCAGCAACGTCTCTCCCTCGAGGTTCTCCATCTTGACCTCGGGGTTGTCGATGGTGATCTTCACCAGCTTGCCGATGGCCCCGACCATTTGCATCATCGGCCCCAGGGGGAGCTCGGAGTAGGTCTTCTCTTTCGGATTCACCCAGATCATGGTCCCGCCGTCTTTGGCCTTGAAAATCCAGTAGGTGCCGGGCACGAACGCCGGATTCTTGCCCTCGACCGAGACGAAATCCTGACGGACGTTGCCGCCCTGGGCAAAGTGGCGCATGGTGACCAGGGTGTCTTTCATCTTCTCGCCCGACAGGGTCATCTTGCTTTCCCATTCGACTCCGGCCAGCAGCAGGCCGCCCAGTGCCAAAACCATAATCAAAACCGTTGCGCATCTCTTCATCGGATCCTCCATTGGGTTTGGGATTTGCCTCACGACCAATTTATACCACATATCCCGGTTTGACCACACCCCTTCCGGTTTGTTATGATGTACCCCCTCCTCCAGGATAACGAATGAGCATCGACAAGAGCACCGTCAGGTATTTCCTGTGGCCCGCCCTGGGTGCGCTGCCGCTGTGGGCCATCGTGGTCGCCGGACCCGACTATTTCGCCCAGTTCGCAGCCCTGCTGCTGATCTTCGTTATGCCCGCCCTGCCCCGGATCCTCCTCTCGTTTCACGAGCCCTTCGAACGGCTGGCCCGCGGCTTCATCGATTCATTCCTGATCAACCTGGCCCTGGTGGTCGTATCGGTGGGGCTGCGCTTCGACCTGCGCCCCCTGCCCTACTTTCTGGCCCTGCTCGGCTTCACCCTGGCCCGCACAGCCTGGCTCTTGCGCGCCGCCAAGAACGGCCAGGGAGGTAACCGCCAGCTCCTGCCCCGCCCGGTGATCGCCGCCGCTGTTGTGGTGGTACTGGCGGCCCTGGTCCTGTCCCTGTGGGGAGCCCTGAAGGTGGTGCCGATCCTGCAGGACCACGATTCGGTGATGGAATGCCCGACCTACGGCTTGGCCAAGACGTTGAAGCCCTACTGTATCGAGACCCGGGTCCCCTACTCGTTTGCCAAAGGGCCGACCTCGCACTTCTGCTACGCCTTCCCCCTGCTGCTCACCGACCGGCTCGACCGGGTGAAACACTACTACGACACCTCGCGGCAATCGCTGGAATTGCGCGATTTCAAGCGACAGATCGTCGGGTTGTGGCACCAGGAATTCAAGGGCTGGTTTCCCCGCCAGAGCGATCAGGTGCTGGTGGAGACGCGCACCACCTCGGTGTTCCTGTCGGTTTTGCTCTGCCTGCTCCTGTTTCTGGCCGTCCAGGAAATCACCGGCAGCGCCGGTAAAGCGCTGTTGCTGACCCTGCTGTTCATGACCCTGCCCGAGATTTTCGTACGCAACGCCTACGCCGGCTACCAGAACGCCAGCAACATCTTCCTGCTGATCGGCATCGTCCAGTTCATGCGCCGGCGGGAAACCTGGATCGTGCCGATCCTGCTGGCCACCACCAACCAGAAGGGGGTCATCGTCCTCGGGCTGGCCTGCGTTTTCTGGCTCCTGTGGCAACGGAGGTCGCTCCGTCCCCTGTTCTCCAGCAAAACCCTTTGGGCCCTTTTCCTGGGCATGCTCCTGCTCTACGCCTACGGCTACGTGATTCATCCCCCCAGCTTGTTGCAAGACCAGTTCGAGCACCACGGGGTCGACCGCGTCCTGCACCGCAATCCCCTTCCGGGCATGCAGTACCCCCCGGTGCCCGAGTTGTGGCGCGAGTTCGCCTTCAACTACGGCCCGCTGTTGATCCTGTGCGCCCTGGCCGCCGGATTCCTGCTGCTGCGCCACCGCCGCCGCCACCCGGAGGAGCTGCTCCTGCTGCTGGTGGTTTTGGTGACCGCCGCGGCTTTTTCGGTGGTGGACTGGAAGATGACCAAGCACCTCGACTTGCTGGTGCCATCGCTGATCCTGCTGTTGGCCCGCGGCTGGGTTCTGGCAGATCCCGCCCCGGGCTTTCCCCGACGAACGCTGGCAGGAGTCGCCACCTGCCTCTTCCTTTACAACGGCTGGATTCTCTGGCACCTGGCCCAGGACTTCAACTGGCTGACCGTACTGCCGATCTGGTAACTCTCCCCGCCCTAACCCCGATGACATTCCCCGGAGCATGGGTGGATCGCCGCTACCCTGGGAAACGCCCGCTTGCCCGACCGGAACGCTTGTGGTATCGTTGCCGTCTGGAATGAGGGCCATGGCTACCAAAAACACCGGATTGAAAATTCTGATTCCCCTGCTCGTCCTGTTGTTCCAGGCGATCCTCGCCGAACTCGCCTTGCGGGCGTTCAACCGTCCGGCAGCGCCCTGGACCCCGGAAAAGCAGCTCGCCCTGGTGGCCGAGGGCGATCGCCGCTATCCTCCATCGGCCCCCCTGTTCGCCACCCGCGACCAGAGCCGCCCCCGGCTACCACACAAGAACGTTCCGTTCTTTGGTGCCGAGATCCGCGACTACCCCACCACCCTCGAAAAACCGGCAGGCACCCTGCGCATCCTGGGTTTGGGCGATTCGTTTGCCTGGGGCTGGGGGGTGCTCGACAACCGGCGGACCTTCTTCAAACTCCTCGAACACTGGTTAGGCCAGGAAAGCCCGCAAAAGGCGGTCGAGGTGATCAACGCCGCCATGCCCGGAGCCCCCGCGTCGTACTACCCCGAGTTTCTCGATTCGCTGGGGTTCCGGCTCCAACCCGATTTGGTCGTCGTCTCGTTCAACCTCAACGACGCCTACGTCAAGCACGCCTCGATCACCGTCGACTCCCGGAGCGCACGCCAGCTCCAGCAAACCGCCGGGTTCTGGTCCAGACACAGCCGACTGGTGGCTTTCATCCGCGAGCGAGTGATGCGAGCCCGGGTGCGACAAGACTTCATCGCCAATGTCCGCGAGGCTTACCGCGGCCGGGATCAAGGGAAACGCTGGGAGAGGGCTCGCCTCGACCTGATGCGAGTCGCCGACGGTTGCCGCCGGCGGGGGATCGACCTGCTGGTGGTGGTATTTCCCCTGCTGGTCGATCTGGAGCGAAAATACCCGTTCCAGAACGAGGTGGCCCTGATCGTGGATTTTTGCAAACAGCGCGATATCCCTTGCCTCGACCTGCTGCCGGCGTTTTTGGGCAAAGCTCCCGAATTGCTCTGGACCCACCCCAGCAATGCCCATCCCAACGAGGTCGCCCACCGGCTGGCGGCCGAAGCCATCTACCCAACCCTGCGCCGCACCCGGACCCTCACCTCGCGCTGATTCTCCAGGGGCTGCTAGAGGCAGCGGGCCAGCCCCCCCCGACTCGTTTCGCGATAATCGGTTTGCAGATCCCGCCCCGTTTCGGCCATCGCCGAAACCACCGCATCGAAAGGGATCCGGTGACGGCCATCGGAGAGGAGGGAAAAGGCGGCGGCATCGAGAGCCCGTTCGGCAGCCATCGCGTTGCGCTCGATGCACGGGATCTGCACCAACCCCTCCACCGGGTCGCACGTCAGGCCGAGATGGTGTTCCAACCCCATTTCGGCGGCGTATTCGATCTGCTGGGGAGTTCCCCCCAACAGGGCGACCGCAGCCGCAGCCGACATGGCGCAGGCGGTGCCGATCTCGCCCTGGCAGCCCACCGCCGCCCCCGAGATCGAGGCATTGGTCTTGACCAGATTGCCGACCAGGCCGGCCGTGGCCAGCGCCCGCAAAACCTTGACTTCGGCATTGGGGTAGGTTTGTTCGAGCAGGGTGAGGACCGCCGGCAAAACCCCACAAGAACCGCAGGTGGGGGCGGTGACGATCTCACCACCCGCGGCGTTTTCCTCGGCGACAGCGAGGGCATAGGCGAAGCTGAGGCCGATCTGTTGCATGAACCCCGAGGTGGAACGGGCCCGGGCATAGTACGACGAGGCCTTGCGACGTAACCGAAGCACCCCGGGCAGCACCCCTTCCGCTTCGAGGCCACGTGCCACCGAACGCTTCATCGCCTGCCAGACCTGCTCCAGGTAGGCGAAGGTCTCCTTCCCCTCGACCTGGGTAACCAGTTCCCACATCTCTTTGCCCTCGCGAAAGGTCCATTCAAGGACCTCGGCCATCGAGGAGAATGGATAGGCCTGGGCGGGAACAGGGGGGGGCTCGTCGCCGCGGATGGCACCGCCGCCCACGCTGTACACCCGTTGCCGGTGGGTTGCTTCGCCGTCGTCTGCCACGACTTCGAAATCGAGGGCGTTCGGATGGAGAGGGAGGGTCACCTCTTCCCGCCAGCAGAAATCCACCTGGGCCGGAGCCAGGGCCGAAGCGATGGCGGTATCGGTGAGATGGCCGCGCCCGGTTGCCGCCAAGCTGCCGTACAGGGTCACCCGAAAACGTTCGGCGAGGGGCCACAGGCGTCGGTACTCTTCGGCGGCTCGCTTGGGCCCCATGGTGTGGCTGCTGGACGGGCCGACTCCGATACGAAAGATCTCCCGGATCGATTCCATGATCTGCTCCTCCTGTCGGTCGCCCCGGCGAATCGGCAATACAACCCCCGGGCCGGGCCCAATACGGGCCTCCGGAAAATCACATCGGGGGGAAATCTCATTATACACCACCTGAACTTTCCGTGCGTTGCCCCCTGTCGAGCGGGCGGCAGCTTTGCTACAATGGCCCCATGCCCCTGCCCGGCTGGATTTCCCGCTGGCTAGCCCCCACCTCCGAGGGTCCGCCAAACCTCTTGCCCCCAGGCGAGGTCCGCCCCCTGCTGTCCCGGATCCGCCTTTACCGGGCCCTCGACTGCGAAGGCAAAACCCGGTTCGAAAGGGGATTCGAACACCATGCCAGAACCTTGCGTCTGGAGGGGACCCGCGGATACGCGCCCGACCGGTCCACCCGGGCCCTGATCGCCGCCGGATTCAGCACCGTGTTCTATTCCGCCCCGCCTCCCGGACCGATTTTTTCCCGTCCGATCATCGTCTACCCGGGACGGGGATTCTCCGGCGATTTTCAGAGCGGGAGCGACGATTTGGCGGGGCTCGCCGTTCCGGGGGGCCCCATGGTCCTAGCAGCCCGGGCAGTCCGCGAAGGGTTTGCCGGCGATTGCGATGGCTACAATCCGGTGTTTCATGAAATCGCCCACTACCTCGATTTTCACGCCGCCAGCGACGATGCTCCGGAAATGAGTCTATCCGAGGCCCTCTTCAGCCCAGCCGCCGACGGCATCCCTGCGGGCAGGTCGACAAGCGATTCCCGGCGATGGCAGCGGGTGATCGGACGGGAATTCGAACGGGTTCAAAACGGCCGTTCCTGGTTGGCCCCACGGATTGTCACCGATGAAGGCGAACTGTTCGCGGTGGCTGTCGAGCATTTTTTCGAGTGCCCCGAACCGTTTCGACAAGGAAGCCCCGAGTGGTATGCCCTGATGTGCGAATACTTCCACCTCGACCCGGCATCCTTGTACCAACCGCAGCCCCCGGCTGGCTCGGGGCCGGCAACGCTCCCCTAGCGCCGGCTGTCGCGCAACGCCGATTCGATCCGGGCGAGGCCCGATTCCAGGCTCTTGCGGTCGAGAATGGCCGACATGCGAAAGTGGTCCGGGGTCTGGAAGTAGAACCCCTCGGTGACCGCCATCTTGTACTTGGCCCGTAGCACGTCGTAGAACTTGCGGATGTCGATCTCGGGCTTCACCTGGGGAAAAAACAACAACCCGCTTTTCGGGATGTAGGTGGTCAGGTGGTCGGTCTGGCCCAAAAAATCGATGACCAGCTCGCGGTTTTCCCGGATGCGCGCCGTAATCCGCTCTTCCAGCGTCTCCATCACCGGGTGTTCGAGCAACAGGTGGGCCAGGTACAGGGGGGTGATCGGGATCTCGGGCGAGACGAAGTCCAGGTAATTTCGGGCCCGTTCCACCACCGCCGCGGGGGCGAATGCCCAGCCGATGCGCAGCGAACCCAGCCCGTAGTATTTTGAAAGGGAAGAGGTGACGATGAATTCGGGAAAACGGACAAACAGCGACTCGCGCCGGTAGTAGCGCCCGAAGACCTCGTCGATCAACACGTGGATCCCCCGCTCGCGGCTCAACTTGGCAAGGTACAGCAGAGCATCCTGGGAGATCTGTCCGCCCGAGGGGTTGTGCGAATCGGACAGGACGATCATTCGGGTCTGATCGGTGAGTTTGGCCTCGATCGCCTCACACGAGATCGAGAAATCGACGGGATCGCGTTCCCAGAAGCGCACCTGCATGCCCAGCGCCTGGGGCACCTTGTACATCGGTTCGTATACCGGGAATTCGATCAGCACTTCGTCGCCAGGTTCGAGCAAGGAAGCCCAGACAAAGTAATTGGCCATGCTGGCCCCCAGGGACAGGAACACGTTTTCGGGGGGGACCCCTTCACGCCTGCTGAGGGTGTCCAGCAGGTGCCGGCTCCCCACCCGGGCATCGCCGGGAAAGGCGTGGAGCACGATCGACTCGCGGTCGAAGGGGAGTTCGCCGGGGTCGAGGAGAAACATCATGTTGGAAAACGAGAAGTTGATTTCGATGCCGGCGGGCATGGTCTTGAGGTCGTGGAGATGGTTGATGCGCAAATCGCGGTTCATGGCAGATCAGCTCCTGGGTTCGGCGGGGTTCTTGCGGGTCGGAGGGATTCGCTCTGCGGCGGCATCCACCACCTTCACCTTGCCCCCCGAGGTCACCACCTGCAGTTCTTTGCCTCCGGGCACGGTCACCAGGTGGTCCATGACCGGACGTCGGATCTCCCGTTCCACGAACAGGTGGACCGAGCGGGCGAACTCGCCCGCCTCGACCGATTCCCGCAGCACCCAGTCGATCACGGCCGGGGCCACCCTCAGTTTGCAGGAAAACGTCCCGTCGACCTCCTGACAGAGACGCTCGACCTGGAGCCGGGCGATCTGCTTGAGGTGTTCCCGGCTCAGGGGGACGAATTCGATGACTTCATCTACCCAATCGAGCAAATCGACGAACTTGGGGGGGATGAACAACCGCGGGGGTTTGTCTCCGGAGAGAAACCCGACCTGGGCGGGTTCCTCCTGGGCCTCCCCGATCCCGGTCAGGCTGAGGATGAAAACCAGGTTGGTCAGGGGATGGCGCTTGCCGAACTGGTCGATGATCTCGCCGGCGCGCAGCGCCTTGCCCAGGAAGGTGAGAACCTGGGGGTGGGCGGTTTCGAGCCCCTCGAACAGGATGACGGCGAACGGGTGCTGGTATATCTGCTGAATCAGGTCGCCTTTGGCATCGGGGGTGTCGCCATGGACCAGCCGGGCGGCATCGCTGGCCCTGGTGAACCCCGACAGGTCGATGACTCGAAGTTTTTCCTTTGAGCCGAACAGGAACTCGGCCATGTGCCCAGCGACAAAACTCTTGCCCGTCCCGGCGGGGCCCAGAAACAGGAACACCCCACCGGACTTGCCGGCGGAGTGGTCTTTCTTGAGCAGTTGCAAACGAAAGATGCGGGCAATTTCGGTCAGTGCCGCCCGCTGGTTGACCGTGGCCGCGAGCAGGTAGTCGGACAATTCACGCAAGCGCTGCTGCGGGTCGGCGCGCACGATTTCCAGGGGCAGGCGGGAGATCTCGGCCACCGTGGCTTCCACATGGTCGGATAGCAGAACCTTTTGCCCTTTCAGGGAAGCCTTGGAGCAGGAGATATCGAGGAGTTCGATGGCTTTATCGGGAAAAGCCCGATGGGGGACGAAGCGGGAGGCCAGGCGCAACAGCGGGGCGAATACCGCGGGGGGGATGTCGATCGCGTAGTAGGTTCCGAAGTAGTGACTCACCCCGGCCAGGAGGTCGTGCATCTCTCCGTCGCTGGGTTCGGGCAAAGCCACGGCAGAGAGCCCCGAGGCGAGAAGATCGTCCCCCTGGATGGTGCGCAGGTACTCTTCGGGAGTGGCGGCGACAATCATCTGCAGGTCCCGCCCGGCAAGGTGGGCCCGGATCATGGCCTGGACCCGGGCCAATTGGGGCGGGCGTCCCCCGGGCAGGGCGGCGGTCGGGATCTGCAACTCGTCGAGAAAGAGGATCACCCGGTCGCGATGGGCCAGGACATCGGAGAAGAACCGTTCGAATTCCTTGGCGGCCTGCTCCAGAGAACCCGACGAGAAGAAGAGCGAGTTGACCGCCAGTTCCAATATGACCTTGCCGTGAAGGTTGGCAGGGCAGTCACCGCGGTTGATCCGGGCGGCCAGTTCGGTGATCAGCGCAGTCTTGCCCACCCCGGGCCGGCCGACCAGTACCACGTTTCGCTTCAACCGGCGCTGCAGGGTTTCGATCACCGCCTCCAGCTCCTGCTGGCGACCGATGAAGGGCATACGGTCGTCACGGGCGGCAATCTCGCTCAGATTGTGGACATAGGGCAAAAAGCGTTCCGCGATGGGTGGCAATGCGGGGATCGGATTCATGGGCGCTCCTCCCCCATTATACCGTCCCGCCGGGTAAAAGCAAGCCGGCCCGGGGGGGAGGGTCGCCCCTTCCCCCGGAAGCCTATTCGATGCGTACCTTTACATGCTGGCGTGAAACCGTTTCGTTGCCGTGACCGGCCAGGAACTCCAGGGCGAAGGTGCCGCGAAAACCCGGGCCGGGCAGCCAGGTGAACACC
>CAZTNO010000085.1:0-10546 GCA_964614865.1 uncultured Clostridia bacterium | reverse complement strand
TCCCTGGTGACCTTCTGCTCCGAGCTGTCCCTGGCCCGCCTCGACGAGCTCAAGCCCTTCAGCTACCGGCGGCAGGCGGGGGTGGTGCGCGAGGGCGACCGGCTGCTGTTCCGGGCCGAGATCGTCTTCGGCGGGCGGGTGATCCACCGCGAGGAGCGCGAGCCTGCCTTCACCGTGGCCGAGGAGGCCGAGGCGGCCGCCGGCCTGGCCGTCGACTGGGTGCTGGGCGAGCGGGAACTGCTGCCGCTCGATGCCGAGATCGCCCGCCTGCGCAGACGCGAAGAGGAGATTCGCGGGGTGCTCGGCGATTCGCTGCCCCCGTTCGCCGAGTTGCTGCGCCGGTTCCTGCTGCGGGTGACGCGGCACCACCTGAACGTCGGCGACCTCCCCTTCTACTTCCGCTTCCAGCCAGCCCTGACGGGGTTGCATTGGGGACGGTTGCTCTCGCCCCCGCTGCTCCGCCGGTTGAGGCGGGCGAACTGGCCGCCGTCGGTGACCCTGGGCGGTGCCGACATGCCCCTGAAACGCAGGCGGGGTATGTCCTATGTGGAACTCTCCGACGACGCCTTTCGCCGCCTGACCGAGAGCGATTTGCGCCTGCCCACCGGCGAGCGGGCCGGGGTAAAACTCGGGGACGACCTCTTCTTCGGCTGGCCTGAAGCCGTCGCCGCCGCCAACCGGCGCTGGAAGGAAGAGCTGTTCGGACAACGCTGGCAGGAAAAAACGGTGCCGGTGACCCCCGCCGACGCGGCCCGGATCGAGTTTCCGCTGGCGATCGAAGGGGGCAAGGGGATGGAAGGCGAACCCTTCGAGTTCTTCGCCGTCCCCGAGGTGACCGGCGCGAGGGCGGTGTTGCGCCATTTCCTCTCCCGCACCGAGGCCGAAGCCTTCGCCACGACGAACCGGGAAAGCTGGCAGGCTTTTTTGCACGATTCCCGGCGCAAAGAGATCGAGTCGGTATTCCGCGACAAGGGATGGAGGGTGAAATGACGACGACCAACCTGGAACGGCGGGTGCGGGTGAACGTGACCGGCCGGAGTCACGAATTCTTTGCCGTGGTGCAGCCCGGCTTCGAGGCGACCGCCGGACGGGAACTTTCCGGGATCGGCGTTGCCGGGGGGACGGTCCACACCGGGGGGGTCTCGTTTTCGGGCCGGCTCGATTTGCTGTACCGCGTTTCGGCCCTCGCCCGCACGGTGAGCCGGTTGCTCATGCGGCTGGGCAACTGGCGGGTGGAGGGCTACGCAGTGATCGGCCGGCGCAGCCGGGAGTTTCCCTGGGAGCTGTTTTTGCCCTCCGGATCGATGCCCCGCTGGCACGTGACGGTGACCGCCTCCCGCTGCCATCACCAGGGACTGGTGGAAACGGAACTGGCCGCAGGGGTGGCGGCCCGCTGGCAGCTCCATGGCCTCGATGGGGAAGGGGCAGTTGCGGGCGAGGCGCCACAGACCGTGTTTGTTCGCCTGGAACACGACCGCATGACCCTCATCCTCGATGCCTCGGGCGAGTTGCTCGCCCATCGCGGAGGGGGCAAGTGGATCGCCGCGGCCCCGCTGCGCGAGACACTGGCCGCATCCATCCTGGCCGAAGCCGGAGTGGACGAAGTCGAGGTGCTGGTCGACCCGATGGCCGGAGCGGGGACGTTTTCGCTGGAAGCCGCCGCACGGGCCGCCGGCAAGGTGCCCGGGAAGGAACGGTTTTTCGCCTTCGAGAGGTGGCCGGCGTTTCGCCTCGCCGCCTGGCAACACCTGCTTGCCCACCTGCCACCGCCAGAACTTCCCCGGCTGTGCCGGATCGTGTGTCGGGACTCTGACCACAGAGCCCTGACCGCTGCCCGTCACAACCTGGCGGGGGCCGGGGTGGCGGATCGGGTCGAGGTGAGCGAGGCCGATTTTTTCACCGCCCCGAGCCCGGTGCTTCCGGGACAGCAGGGGCTGGTGGTCATCAACCCCCCGTTCGGGCGCCGGCTCGATCCCGGCGAAATCCGCTCGTTTTACCGTCGGCTTGGACGTCGGTTGCTCACCGAGTACGCCGATTGCCGCTGGGCGGTACTTGTGCCCGGGCTCGAACTGGAAAAGGCCCTGGGCATTCCTCACCAGCGCAAGATCCCGTTTCGTTTCGGCGGACTGGGGGTGGCCCTGTTGATCCGTCGTCCCCTGGAGGGATGAGATGAGCGCCGTACCCGCCCTGGCACTCTGGCGCCGCCTGGGTTGGTTGCTGCCCCTGCTGGGATTGCTTGCCGGTTGCCGCGGCGAGCGGCCGCACACGGGGCCCACCCCCGGAGCGGGGCCCGTCCTGCGGGCCGAGTCCCAGTGGCCCTGCGTGGATGCCGGGGCGCCCGAGAGCCTGGAGGCCGCCCTGCGAAAAACCGAGATCCGCCTGGCCGCCCTGCCGGGAGACGAAGTTCTGGCGCTGGGCGCCGAGCGGGTAACCCGCAAGACCCTGCTGGCCGGAATCCGCCTCATGCTGGCCAACATCGATCGGGTGGGGAGCCCCGGGTTTTCCGGGTGGCTGGCGGAAAACTTCCGGCTGTTGCGGGTCGCCCGCCCGGTGCTGGTCACCGGCTACTACGAGCCCCTGCTGCACGGGGCCAGGGTTTTTTCCGAACGCTACCGCTATCCCCTGTACCGCCGGCCCGACGACCTGGTGGTGGTCGAACTCCACCAGTTTCACTTCGCGGCCAAGGCCACCGGGCTGCCCAGGAGCACCCGCGGGCGATTGACCGCCGACCGGCGAATCGTCCCCTACGCCGACCGTTTGGCGATCGACGGGGCGGGAGCGCTGGCGGGCAAAGGGTTGGAGTTGCTGTGGGTCGACGACCCCGTCGATCTCTTCTTTCTGCAAATTCAGGGGTCGGGGCGGGTGGCCCTCGACAGCGGCGAGACGGTGCGGGTGGGGTATGCCGAGAGCAACGGCCATCCCTACCGGGCCATCGGCCGGGTGTTGCTGGACCGGGGCTGGCTCTCTCCCGCCGAGGTTTCCATGCAGGGGATCCGCCGTTGCCTGAGCGAGCACCCCGAAGCCATCGCCGAGGTTTTTGGACAGAATCCCAGCTACGTGTTCTTTCGCGAAACGGGGGCCGCCGGGGCGATCGGTGCCCTGGGGGTGGAACTCGTCGCCGAGCGGGGCATTGCCGTCGACCCCCGCGTCTATCCGCTCGGGGCATTGGCCTGGCTGGAGAACCAGCGACCGTGGGTTCGCGAGGACGGGACGCTGGGCGGTTGGCGCCCGGAGGGGCGAATGGTGCTCTGCCAGGACACCGGCGGGGCGATCCAGGGCCCCCATCACGTCGATTTTTTCACCGGGTCGGGCGAGTTTGCCGAACTGTGGGCCGGCCACCTGCGCTCGCAGGGCACCCTGGTCTTTTTGATCCCCCGCAACGAGATTTAGGTCCGAGGGCCAAGCGGCGGCGAAATGAGTTCCGGCAAACCTTTTTTCGACCCGAATCCTGTTCGCCGAACCGGTCGCTGAAACGGGGGTTTCTTTTCCCCTTGACTTCCTTGGGACAATGCCGGAAACTGGCTATAAATGACTTTGCACTCGACAAACCTGTTTTTTTGTGGAAGAATGTCGGAGAGAGTGGATAAGCCTGAGGAGGTATTCCCATGAACCAACGTACCGTTGTGTGGCTGGCGCTCATCGCGGTGTGCTGTGTCGGCATGCTGTCTGCCGCCGGCCCCAAACCAGTCAAGGATTTCCAGATCGTGCAGATGGAACGGAATCCGTTTTTCAAGATTTCCGACATCCGCAAGGTGGCGGGTTTCGCCGATTTCGGCACCCTGGCTGCCGGAAAGAAATACGCCAAGGAGATCGAACTCGGCCTGGGTCAGGTCGACGGGGCCGTTTTGTACGAACCCCTGATGAACTTCTTCAAGACCCCCGGCGCTGTTTCCGAGGGCGAACTGGCCCAGGACACCGCCTTCCAGTGGATGTTCTACCGCAAGGGCGGGAAGGCCCGGGTGATGGCGAATCCGGTGTGGGTGGGGCGCAAAAACAAACCGAGCCCCCAGAACATCGCCGCCTACCTGTTCGACCTGTGCCTGCAGGGCAAGCGCTATTCGTTTGCCGTCCCCAAGGCCTGCATGAACCTTTCGCTGCTGAAGGTCGCCGACCTCGCTTCGACGGCCGACATCAAGGTGGACAAGGCGGGAGAGTGCCTCAAGACCGGTGACAGCGTCTCGGTGGAGATGGTCGCCTCGCCCGATTTTTCCGACAGCAAACTCCTGGTCACCCCGGAGGGAGCCGAAGTCCAGGCTCAGGATGCGAATCACTGGGTGGTCCGCTTTCCCGCTGCCGGCGAGTACACGCTGGTTGGCGAGAGCCGTCGTTGCGACGGTGAACTGCTGAAGAGCGGCCCGGTCACCTTGAAGGTGGTCCCCTTGACCACCCTGGAAATGACCGTGGCCCCCGATTGCTCGGTGATCAAGAAGCCGATGGTCATCGAAACCCAGGTGGCCGGTGGCAAGCTCTCCCAGCTGGTGGTGCGCGACGAACGGGGAGTCGAGGTCCTGAACCAGAAGGATCCGGCCACGAGGGTCCCCTTCACCACCAAGAAGGCCGGCACCTACCAGATCGAAGCCGAGGCGGTGGGTGAGTGCGATCAGAAGAAGACCAGCCAGGCCACCGTGCGCTTCCTGAACCCGCTCAACAGCCCCTTCTACCTGTTCGGCGAGATGGGATTGATGCTGGCCAAAGGTTGCTACAGCGGCTTCGAGTACCAGCGCGTCGGCGCCGGCCTGTGGATCGTGCCGCAGAAGTTCTCGCTGGAATTCACCCCGGGCCTGGCCCTGTCGCTGACCGGCACGGAACGGTTCCACCACTTCCTGATGGTCGACGGCCGCTTGGCCTTGCATCTAAACCGGATCTACGCCGCCCTGGGCGCCGGCTACAACAGCAAGGTGCGCGACAACGAAGAGAACGACGGTGAAGTCTACGGCGAGTGGAAATCGGCGTTCACCCTGAGCACCATCCTGGGCTATTACCTGAACCCTGCCCGGTCGTGGTCGCTGATGGGCGAGTTCCGCTTCCCGGTGTCCTCCGACATCAAGGTGAAGTACAACCACGCGTTCATGCTGGGCGTCCGCCACACCTGGCAGCTCAAGTCCAAGAAGAATCCCTGCCTGCAGGAAAACAAGTAGCCCCAGGCAGACACCTTTGGGGGGAAAACCCCCAAAAAACGCCGTCAGACCGGCCCGGCAGCAAACTGCCGGCCGGCCTGGCGGCCGTTTTTTTTGATCATCCACGAATACCCGCGGGTCGTCGTTTTTTCCAGGACCTTTTGAACGCTTTCCTTTTCCCCTTTTAGCGCGGCGGGGCGAAGGTCGCCATCAGCCCTTCGGCGGCGCGGATGCCGTCGACCGCCGAGCTGACGATCCCCCCGGCATAGCCCGCCCCCTCGCCGGCCACGAACAGCCCCGGCAGCGAACTCTCGCAGGTTTCATCCCGCTTCAGCCGTACCGGGGAAGAGCTGCGGGATTCGATGGCGGTGAGCAGGGCGCCCGGGTCTGCAAAGCCGGGGATCTGCCGCTCCCATTCGCCCAGGGCGTAACGTAAGGTGGCGCTGAGCCAATCGGGGAAGAGTTCTTCGAGGCCGGTCGGGGTCACCTTCGGCCGGTAGGAGGCTTGGACCCTGCCAAGGTTTCGGGAGGGGCGCCCGGCCAGAAAGTCGCCCACCGTCTGGACCGGGGCTGAGTGGCCGCCGCCGCCGAGTACGAACGCCTGCCGTTCCAATCCGCTTCGCCAGTCGAGCCCAGCCAGCGGGTGGGTCCCGGGGAAATCCCGGCTATCCACCCCGACCAGCAGGGCGGCGTTGGCGTGGTCGCCCCCTCTCCCGTGAAAACTCATGCCGTTGGTGACCAGGCCGTCCGTTTCGGTGGCGGCGGCAATCACCTCGCCGCCCGGACACATGCAAAAAGAGTAGGCGGAGCGACCGTTTGGGGCATGGCTGACCAACTGGTAGTCGGCCGGGCCCAGGTCGGGGTGGCCGGCGAACCTGCCGTAGCGGGCCCGGTCCAGCCACTCCTGGGGATGTTCGATGCGTACCCCCAGCGAGAACGGCTTGGGGGTAATATCCAGCCCTGCCTCGGCCAGCATGCGGTAGGTGTCGCCCGCCGAGTGACCGATGGCCAGGATGGCGGTTTCCCCGGATAAAGCCTCGCCGCCGGCGGTGATCAGCCCGCCGAGGCGGTGGTTGGCGGTGATCAGCCGGTCGATGCGGCAACGAAAGCGGAAGGTGCCGCCCAACCGCTCGATGGTTTGTCGTAGCGAGGTCACCACCCCGCGCAGCAGGTCGGTGCCGACGTGGGGCCGGGCGAGGTGCTCGATTTCCCCAGGGGCCCCGGCTTCGACCAGAGCGCGCAGCACCGAGCGGCAGCGCGGGTCGCGGATGCGGGTGGTCAACTTGCCGTCGGAGAAGGTGCCCGCCCCCCCCTCGCCGAAGGCGACGTTGCTCTCGGGATCGAGTTCGCCGTCACGCCAGAAACGGGCCACTGCTTCGGCCCGCTCGGCGACCGGTTGCCCCCGCTCGATCAGCCGGGGGAGGTAGCCGTGGCGGGCCAGGGTCAGGGCGGCGAACAGGCCGGCGGGGCCGGCGCCGACCACCAGTGGAGGGGCCGCCAGGGGGCGGGTGCCCCGGGCGAGTTCGGGCTCCGGTACGTTCTCGACCGGGCGCACCCCCCGTCGGGGTCTGCCGAGCAGGCGGGCCTCGTTTTCGGCGGTCACCTCCAGGGTGAACACCAGCCGCACCCGGTCGCGGTCGCGGGCGTCGATCGAGCGCTGCACCACCCGGCACAGGTGGAGCTCCCCGGGCGAGATGCCCAGCCGGCGGGCGGCCGCCTGGCGCAACTCGGCGGCGGGTGCTCCCGGAGAAAGGGCGATGCCGGTGAGCTGGATCATACGGTTCCCCGTCTGCTGGCCGCGGTGGCGGCGACCGTTGCCGATGCCCAAGCCCACTGCAGGTTGAAGCCGCCGCAGTCGCCGTCGACGTCGAGCACCTCGCCGGCGAAATACAGCCCGGGCACGAGGCACGATTCGAGGGTGCCTGGATCGACGTCGCGGGTGGCTACACCGCCCGCGGTGACCTGGGCCTGGTCCCAGCCCAAGGTGCCGCTGATCGGAAAAACCCACTGTTTCAAGAGGGCGGCGAGAACGACCACCCCGCCATCGTCGAGCGACCCAAAAGGGCTGCGGAGATCGAGCCCCTGGTCGCGAAGCACCGCCGCGGCCAGACGGCGGGGCAAGAGGCCGACCAGGCCATCTTCCAGGGAGCGTTCGGGGTGCTTTTTGCGGCGCTCTGCCAGCCGTGCCTGAATTGACTCTGTGGGGGTTTCCGGGAACAGGTCGAGGTGCAGGGTGGGGGATCTGCCGGTTGCAAGCAGATCGCCGACGGCTCTCCCCAGCCGGAAGATCACCGGCCCCGAGATGCCGTAGGCGGTGAACAGGAACTCGCCTTCTTCGCTGCGCACTTCGGCCCTTTGGTCGAATATCGATGCCCGGCCGCTCCACTTCAGCCCCTGGACCGTGCCCAGCCGGGGCGAAGTCAGTTTCAACGGCACCAGCACCGGAAAGGGCGGTACGATGTCGTGCCCCAGCCGGCGGGCCAGGTCGAAGCCGCTGCCGTCGGAACCCAAAAACGGGCTGGCGCAGCCCCCCGTGGCCAGGATCACCTGCTCGGCCCGAACGACGATCCCGGTGTCCGAACGAACGAGGAAGCCAGCCTCCGCAGGTTCGATAGCGGCAACGGTGAAACCGGTGCGCAGCGGGACCGCCAGCCGCTCCAGCTCCAGTCGCAACACGTCGAGCACCGCGGCGGCCTGGTTGGACCAGGCACGATCCCCAGCTCGGCAAAAAAGGCCAGGGTGTTTTCGGGGGGGAAGGCGGTCAGGATTTGCTCGGCAAACCGGGGGGCCCGTCCGTGGTAGTGCGACGGGTCGGCTCCGGCCAGGTGGGTCAGGTTGCAGCAGCCGTTGCCGGTGGCCAGCAGTTTCTTTCCCACCCGGGCGAGGCGCTCGAGGAGGACCACCTCCCCCCCCAGGC
Source organism: uncultured Clostridia bacterium (assembly GCA_964614865.1). Lineage (GTDB taxonomy): Bacteria > Acidobacteriota > Aminicenantia > UBA2199 > UBA2199 > CAZTNO01. Next base: position 2,512 of record CAZTNO010000085.1, on the reverse strand, counting down.
GGGCGGCGGTGATGGCGGCCACCAGGCCGGCGCTGCCTCCACCGACGATCGCGATCCGGGCCCGCCCGTCTTCAGCGGACATCGTCGTTTTTTTCCTTCAGAAATCGGGGATCCGAGCCGAAATAGGGGGAGATGAGCCAGGTTGCCGAAATCGCCGTGAGCGCCGCCGCCGTATCCGCCAGCAAACTCGCCGAAGTCGAGAGCGCCCGGGGGATGGCCGTGCTGAGGGGCTCGCTCGATTTCCAAGCCGAGATCCAGGCCGACCTGGTGCGCATGATCCAGCAGGCGGCTACCGGGCTGGGCACCGTCATCGACGTCACAGCCTAGCCGGAAGGCTGTCCGGTTCCCGTTCGTATACCACCCGACCCCCGACCACGGTGAGGTCCACCCGGGTTTTCAGGATCTCTTGCGGCGGCAGTTGAAACCAGTTTCGTTCGAGCACCACCAGATCGGCCAGTTTTTGCGGGGCCAGGGTGCCCAGATCCCCTTCGTGAAAAGCCGCCCGGGCCGGGCCGGCGGTATAGGCGATGACCGCTTCGGCCAGGGTGACCTTTTCGGCGGGGTGCCAGCCCCCGGCGGGCCCCCCCCCGGGATACTCGCGGGTCACCGCGGCGTAGAGCCCGATCCGCGGGTCGAGCCCCTCGACCGGCCAGTCGGTGCCGTAGGCCAATCGGGCTCCCGATGACAGCAGGCTCCGGTTGCGGTAGGCGCCCCGGGAGCGCTGGCCGATCCGCTGGTCGGCCCAGCGCATGTCGTTGATGCACTGGCTCGGCTGGATCGAGGCGATCGCCTCCAGCTCGGCAAAGAGCAGCAAATCCTCGTCGCGCACCACCTGGGCGTGCTCGATCCGGTGGCGCGCGTCACGCCGGCCGTTCTTTTCCCGGGCGGCGGCCAGCGCGTCGAGCACCCAGCGGTTGGCCTGATCGCCGATGGCGTGTACGGCGACTTGCAGACCCGCCCGGTCGATCCTGCCGATCGTTTCGATCAACTTCTCCCGGGAGTGGATCGGAATACCCCGGTTGCCGGGATCGTCGAGATAGGGGTCGAACAGGAGGGCCGAACGGGCGCCCAGCGCTCCGTCGGCGAACAGCTTGACCGTGCCGAGCCGCAGCCAGTGGTCGCCGAATGGGGCGGCGATGCCGAGTTCGCGGAGCGATTCCCAGTGGCTTTCGGCGGTCCAGCTGTGGACGCGCAGGGTGAGTTTGCCCTCCCGGCGCAACTGCTGGTAGATGGCCAGGTCCTCGCCCGAAGTGTTGTCGGAGATGCTGGTGATACCGAACCGTGCGGCCAGGCTCAGGGCCTGTTCGATCGCTCGCCGGCGCTTTTCGCCGCTCACCGGCGGAATCATCCGGGCCACCAGGTCGGCGGCGTTGTCTTTGAGCAGCCCGGTGGGTTCCCCGGTGGCCGGGTCGTGGACGATTTCGCCTCCCGGCGGGTTGGCGGTGTTGCGGTCGATGCCGGCCAGTTTGAGGGCCAGCGAATTGGCCAGGGCGATGTGGCCGCAGGCCCGGTCGATCAGGACGGGGTGACGGGGGGTGGCGGGATCGATCAGGGTGCGGTCGGGCATGCGGTGGGAGGGCCAATTCTCGTGGTCCCAAAGCCCTCCGATGATCCATTCGCCGGCGGGGCTGCCCGCTGCGGCGGTGGCCAGCCGGGAGACCAGCGCCTGCTCGCCTTCGGCTCCCCGCAGATCGAGGTCGAGCAGCGAGAGCCCCCCCGAGGCGAAGTGCAGGTGGCCATCGTGGAATCCCGGCAAGACCAACCGGCCGGCCAGGTCGATCACCCGGGTGCGGGGGCCGATCCAGGAGCGCAATTCGGCGCTGGAGCCGATGGCCGCGATTCGATCGCCCTGGATAGCGCACCCCTCGGCCCAGGGGGTTCCCGACTCGGCGGTGAACACGGTTCCGCCCAGCAACACCAGATCGGCGGGCAAGCGGGCGGGGCCGGAAGCGGGCGCGGCCAGCATCAACACCGGAAACAAAAGGGGCAGCAGAAACAACGGCGACATCGGTCACCTCCACCGGCCATTATGACACAAGCGCCCGGGCGAAGGGTAGGGGCGGGCGCTGGCGGGGCACTCCCTGCGATAGCTTCTATTCCACCCTGATCGCCACCCGCAGGCGCGAGGCTGTTGAGCTGTCATGGCCAGTCACGAACTCCAAGTGGAAGGTGCCGTGGAACCCGGGACCGGGCAGCCAGGTGAACACCCCGGTCTGCGGATCTAGGCGGGCGCCGATCGGCAACGGGCGGACATCGGCACCGACCCGTTCAATTCCGGCAAACCGGATCGTTGATGGGCCCCGATGTAGGGGCGGACCTCTGTGTCCGCCCTCCAGATCGGTCTGGTCCGGATCGAGAAGAATCGCCAACGGTTCACCCACATTGGCGGTGATCACGACGAGGCCATCGCGGTCGGGAAAGACCGTCTCGTCGATGCCGGCAAAACCTCGGCGAACGCGCAACGGAATCGGGGTGTCGACAGCAATTTTGTCTTGGATGGATTGGCAGATCT
>CAZTNO010000084.1:9371-10555 GCA_964614865.1 uncultured Clostridia bacterium | reverse complement strand
GGAGGCTCCTAAAGGCGAGGGGGACTTTTTGCCACCCCTTCCCGCTTTAGGGGAAGGGGCTAGGGGATGGGGCCCTCCCCTTTCCCACACTATGAAGAAATTCCTTGTTTTATCCTCAAAGTATTGATCAGATTCTGAAGTTCCCCAAGGACTCTGGTCAGATCCTTTTCGACATCTTCATTCCTGAATCGCATCACTTCGCATCCACAGGCGTTTAAGGAACTCTCCCTTTCCAGATCCCGGTTCACCTGAAAACCGTGAATATCTCCATCGACCTCCACCACCAATCCCAATTCGACACAGTAGAAGTCGACGATGAATCGATCGATCAAATGTTGCCTTCGAAACTTGACCCCCTGTTTTTTTCCGCGTAATTCCTGCCAGAGAATACTTTCCGCCTTCGTTGCGGTCGTTCTCATGCTCCTGGCCAATGGCAAAAGGGCCCGAAAAACCTCTCCATTCCTAATTGCGCCGATCACTCCCGGGCTCTTCTTTGGGGATATTTTCATCGATTCATTCCATACAATTCCAGATTTCTCGATCCAAGTCTACCCCAGTGGAAGAAAAAAAACAACCGGGAATTCACGCTCCGGCCTCACCTCACTTCGTGAGTGGGTGCGATGCCACGACACTGCGGCCTCACCTCACTTCGTGAGTGGGTGCGATGCCACGACACTGCGGCACAGCGAATGTCAGGTCGTGGTTCGCACCGTACCCCCCACCTCCCCTTCCGGTGCGATCAACGAATCAATGGAACGATCGACCTTGATTCGTTGTGATCGCACCCACCTCCGCAGGAGGCTCCTAAAGGCGAGGGGGACTTTTTGCCACCCCTTCCCGCTTTAGGGGAAAGGGGCTAGGGGATGGGGCTAGAGAATAGAGCAGGTAGATGGGGTTTCATACCCCGGGGTTTTTCCGAGCCTACTCCCTCTCCTTGGTCGCGGCGAAACGGTCGAGCAGCTTCTGCGCCAGGTGGAGCCGGGGCATGGGCCGACGCCGGAAGATCAAAAACAGCCCCACGACCGCCATCAACCCCGCCGCCAGAAAGACCGGGAGCTTGCGCTCGGTGAGCAGGTTGATGGTCGAGACGACCGCGGCAAAAGCCAGGAACGTCCCACCGAAGTAGGGCCGGCAGCGCACCATGGTGGCCTCGGGGTCGGCGTTGCGGGACAGGAACTGCACCG
>CAZTNO010000084.1:0-9361 GCA_964614865.1 uncultured Clostridia bacterium | reverse complement strand
AGAAGATGCCGATGAAGTAGAGGAAGTAGGGAATCCAGTGGCCGCCGCTGGCCAGCAGCAGGGTGGCGCAGAAAATCTCGACCAAGCCCTCGAGCACGTGGATCAGGGCGGCGAAGTGGTGGATGCGGCGCTCGATCCGTTCGTAGAGAAGCGAACTGGCCAGCACGAACAGACCGGCGGCGAAGATGAAACCCACCCGCAGGGGGTGGTGGGCGAAGTGGGCAGCTTCCGCCCCCCCCTTGCTCAGAATGGTGAAGGCGATCATCACCCCGGCGATCTTTTCGGCCACGATCTTCTTTCGGTCAGCGGGCATGGAAACTCCTTGCGGTTCGACGGCCAGCGCAAAATCATATCCCGGCGGCAGGCAAAAGGCAAGGAGGCCGGGCTACTCCACTCCCGGGGCAGCCCCTCGCCTCCGGGCCGGCAGCAAGGCCAGCAGGATGCCGCACAGGATGGTGGCCGCCCCGGCGAGTTTTTGCCCGCCTGGCACCTCGCCCAGCACCAGCAGGGCCAGCAGGGTGGCCCCGACCGGTTCGCCCAGGGTGGCTACGGCGACGAACGCCGCCGGCAGGTGGGCCAGCGCCCAGTTGAACGAGGAGTGACCGAGCAGCTGCGGCAACAGGGCCAGCAGCACAAAGCACCCCCAGGTGGCGGGGCGGAAGCCGGTCAGCGGGCGACCGGCAAAAACGGTCAGGGCCAGCAGGAAAACCGCCGCCGCCCCGTAGACCAGGGTGATGTAGGGGATCAGCGACAGGGTGCGCCGGAACCGGCGGCCGATCAGCCAGTAGCCTGCGGCGGTCAGCGCTCCCGCCAGGGCCAGGCCGTTGCCCAGCAAGGGGGCAGAGGCCGCCCCCGCTCCGCGATCGCCAAGCCCGACCGCCAACCCGCCGACCATCGCCAGCACGAGCCCCGCCAGGGTGCGTCGCGACAGGGGTTCGCGCAAGAAGAGCCAGCCGGCCAGGGCCACCCATAACGGCGAGGTGGAGACGAGCACCACCGAACTGGCGACGCTGGTGTACTCCAGCGAGGAGATCCAGGTGGCGAAGTGGACAGCCAGGAAGAGGCCCGACAATCCGGCTAGCCCCCATTCCCGCCGGTTCAGCCGGGCCAGCTCCCCGCGGTACCGCAGCCAGGACCAGGGGATCAGCACCAGGGCCGCCAGGGCGAGGCGGTAGGTGGCGATGGTCAGGGAGGAAGCATCGCCCTGGGCCTGGCGGATGAACAGGGCGGCGCTGGAGACCGAGAGGATGCCCAAGGCCAGCACGGCGGGCGGGAGCCAACGAGCAACGGGGCGAGGCTCGCTCATGGAGCCATTATACACGACCGCCCGCCCCCGCTGTCCAGCCGGTGACGATTGCCCTTCGCCCAGCCATCGACTACAATGAACAAAAGGCGAAATCGCCTTGCGGGAGGCTCCATGAACCCTGTCGTTTTCTACTACACCGGTACCGGAAATTCGCTGCGGTCGGCGCAACTCGTCGCCGAACGGCTGGGCGGCGCCAAGATATTCCCCATGCGGGGCGGGAACGCCCGGGAACTCGCCGCGGGGGCGGATGCCGTGGGCCTGGTCTTTCCGGTCCACATGTGGGGCTTGCCCGGCCGGGTGGTCCGCTTCGTGGAATCACTGGCCCTGCCCGCGGGGACCTACGTGTTCGCCCTGGCAGTCAATGCCGGTCAGGTCTCCCGCACCCTGGTCCAGTTGCAAAACCTGCTGGCGAAGCGTGAGTTGAAACTGGCCGCCGGCTACTCGCTGGTGATGCCGAGCAACTACATCCCCTGGGGTGGCCCGGGGCCCAAAGAGCACCAGCGAAAGCTTTTTTTGGCCACCGAAGCCAAGATCGATTGCGCCTCCCGGGGCATCGCCGCCCGCCTGGCGGGCCCGGTCGAGCGGGGTCCCCTATGGCAACGGATCGTGTTCACCCCCCTCTACCACCTGTCGTTTCGGCAGGTGGCGAAGATGGACCGTGGCTTTTGGGTCGACGAAAAGTGCACCTCGTGCGGGATCTGCGTAAAGATCTGTCCGGCGGGAAACGTCGCCCTGGAGTCGGGGAAGCCCGCCTGGCAACACCGCTGCGAGCAATGCCTGGCCTGCCTTCAATGGTGCCCGGCCCAGGCCATCCAGTACGGCAAGAAGACACCGCAGTACGAACGCTACCACCACCCCGACATCGAATTGTCCGACCTGTTGCCCTGACCCCGGAGAGCCCTTAGTCCACCACTTCGCTGCGGTTCTTGCCCTGGCGCTTGGCCTCGAGCAGCGCCTCGTCGGCGCGGCGGATCAGGGCGTCGACGTGGGGATCGTCGGGCCGCAACCCGCTCCCGCCAATCGACACCGTCACCGGCGACGAGCCGCCAAAGCCCGCCCCGGCCACCAAACGCTCGGCGATCCGCTGGCGAATCCGTTCCGCAAGCTGGGAAGTCTGCTCCAGATCCGTATCGGGGGCGATCAGCAGGAATTCCTCCCCGCCGTAGCGACCGAAGATGTCGTAGCCCCGGATCACCTGGCGGACCGCCGTGGCGAACTGCTGCAGCACTTCGTCGCCCGCCTGGTGGCCGAAGGTGTCGTTGATCCGTTTGAAGTTGTCCAGGTCGAAGATCAGACAGCCCAGAGGCGAACCGCGGCGGCGGGCCTTGAGAAACTCCTCGACGAATCTTTCCAGCACCGCCCGCCGGTTGGCGATCCCGGTCAGCACGTCGGTGGCGGCCATCTCGGCGAGCTGTTTCCGGGCCCGGTCCAGGTCGCGCCGCAAGCGACGGAAAAACCGGTAGATCAACAGCAGCAACAGGGTGGTGATCAGCAGCCCCAGCCCCAGAATCACCAGAAGGTTGAGCTTCATCTCCTGCCTGACGTTTTCGATATCGAACGAGACGCTGATGCCTCCCCGTACGTCGCCGACCCGGTAACCCTGCCGGGCATGGCAGGCCAGGCAGGCGTTCTCGACCCGCAGCGGCCCCATGAAGCGAAAGAGGCGGCGCCCCTTCTGCCACTCCTCGCCGGTCACCTCGGGGACCCCCCGATCGAAAGCCTCGAGCGCCTGCCGCTCGAACCCGTCGGGCCGGTTGGCCGGATTGAGCAATTTCAGGCTGGTGATGTGAAAAGAGAACAGCCCGGCCCGTTGCGAGTATTCGGAAATCTCGCGGGTCATCAAGGCCGGGTTCTTCTTGGTGAACACCCGGCCATCGACGGTGGTGATATCGGGGTTTTGCAGGTACGGATTGGATTGCTGGCCGCTCCGCTTCTCGACGTACACCCCCCCGTGATCGGCGTTCCACTGCCGGGTCAAAACGATGTTGCGGAAGTGGGCGCGGGCCCGTTGCCCCATCTCGGAACGCATCAACGAGTGGTTGCGTAGCGCCATGCCCAGGAAGATGCCGACCACGCTGATGGCCACGATCCCGCTGATCGAGCCGATGAAGTTGCGATAGATTTTCCGTTCTTTGGGATCGGACATCCCCGGAACATACCACACCCCCGCGGGCATTGGAATAGCGGGCGACAGAAACCACGACCGGGGGTATAATGCTGGGAGAGAACCACCATGGATATCCCGGTGACCGCACACCTGCGCCTCGACGACCGCGAGATCACGATGGAATTCGTGCGCGGCTCGGGCCCCGGGGGGCAGAACGTCAACAAGGTGGCCACCGCGGTCAAACTCTTCTTCGCCGTCGGCCCCTCCCCCTCGCTTCCGGAAGAGGTGAAAGCCCGGTTGCGCAAACTGGCCGGGCGCCGGCTCAACACCGACGACGTCGTGGTGATCGACGCCCGCAGGTTCCGCACCCAGGAGGCCAACCGGCGCGACGCGCTGGAGCGGTTGCTGGAGCTCATCCGCAGGGCAGCAGTGAAGCCCGTGGTGCGGAGGGCCACCCGCCCCGGAGCTGCGGCGGTAGCCCGGCGGGTCGAGGCCAAAAAGAGGCGGGCCGTGGTCAAACGGGGGCGGGGGAAGGTCCGCGAAACCGACCCCTGATTCATCGTTCCGCCTCCCGGGGGTAACACCCGCAAAGGGCCCTCCGTGGTGGATTGACGATCAGGGAAAACTCTGCTAGAGTCGGGTTTTCCGACCGTAGGGAGGCGCCATGAAGAAGATCATCGGCATCCGCCGCGAAGACAAAAACAAATGGGAACGTCGCGTTCCGCTGATTCCCGCCGACGTGGAGTGGCTGAAAAGCCAGGCCGGCGTCGAAACCCAGATTCAGCCGTCCACGATCCGCGTCTTCGGCGATGACGAATACGGGAAAAGCGGGGCCGCGGTCCAGGAAGACCTCGACGAGGCCCGGGTGGTCCTGGCCGTCAAGGAGATGCCCGAATCCTTTTTCCGCCCTGGCCGGACCTACATCTTCTTTTCCCACACCATCAAGGGACAGAGCTACAACATGTCGATGCTGAAGAAGCTGATGGCCCTGGGGTGCAACCTGATCGACTACGAGCGGGTGGTCGACGAGGCGGGGCGACGGCTGATCTTTTTTGGACGCTATGCCGGGCTGGCCGGCATGATCGACACCCTGCACGCCCTGGGAGAAAAGCTCAAGTTGCGCGGCCACGACACCCCGCTGACCCGTGTCCGCTCGGCCTACGAGTACGCTTCGCTGGAAGAGGCCAAAAGGGAGATCGCGGCCATCGGCGCCGAGATCGAGAAAAACGGCGTGCCCGAAGAGATCACCCCGCTGGTGGTGGCCTTCACCGGCTACGGCAACGTTTCCCGCGGCGCCCAGGAGATCTTCGACCTGCTGCCCCACAAGGTGGTGTCGGCACCGATCCTGGCCGCCAACTACGACAACTTCACCGCCGATCCCTACTACTTCTACAAGGTGGTCTTCAAGGAAGAGGACCTGGTCCGTCACCGCGATGGCGACAAGTTCGATCTCCAGGAGTACTACGACCACCCCGACCGTTACGAGTCGACCTTCGAGCCCGACCTGAAGTTGATCTCGGTGCTGGTCAACGGGATATATTGGACCGAGAAGTACCCCCGGCTGGTCACCCGGGAAAACCTGCTCGAACGCGGGGCACTGGAGCGCTACCTCAACCCGCTGGTGATCGGTGACATCTCCTGCGACATCCACGGCTCGATCGAGATCACCGAACGGGCCACCCACCCCGACGCTCCCTGCTATACCTTCCTGCCCTCCGAAAACCGCATCGTGGACGGCATCGACCCCGCCGGCGTGACCGTGATGGCGGTCGACAACCTGCCCTGCGAGTTCCCCCGCGAGGCCTCGGGCGAGTTTTCCCACGTGCTGCGCGAGTACGTGCCGCAGCTGTTCGATCCCCGCTTTCTCGACGATGGCGACCCGTCGGTCCTCCCCTATCCGCTGCGCCAGGCCCTGATCCTGCACCGCGGCCAGCTGACCCCCGACTACGCGTACATGCAAGAGTTCATCAATTCATCGAGGTGACCCCATGAAAAAAGTCCTGGTTCTGGGTGCCGGCCTGGTCTCGCGCCCCGGCGTCTCGTATCTGCTCAATTCCCCCGGCATCCAGGTGACGGTGGCCTCGCGCACCGTGGCCAAAGCCGAAAAACTCACCGCCGGAAATCCCAACGGCCGGGCCGTGCAAGTCGATGTGGAGGATGCCGCCGCCCTGGCCCGCCTGGTGCAGGAGCACGACATCGCCATCAGCCTGCTGCCCTGGATCCACCACCTGAAGGTGGCCGACCTCTGCCTGGCCCACGGCAAGCACATGGTCACCACCTCCTACGTCTCCGACGGCATGAAGGCCCTCGATGCCGCCGTCAAGACCAAAGGGCTGGTGTTCCTCAACGAAATCGGCGTCGACCCCGGCATCGACCACATGTCGGCGATGAAGATCATCGACGAGGTGCACGCCCGTGGCGGCAAGATCGTCGAGTTCTTCTCCTACTGCGGCGGGCTGCCCGCCCCCGAGGCCAACGACAATCCCTTCGGCTACAAGTTCTCCTGGAGCCCGCGCGGCGTGGTGCTCGCTTCGCGCAACTCGGCCCGCTACCTGCAGGGCGGCAAGGTGGTCGAGATCCCCGGCCAGAACCTGTTCCTCAACCCCGAGGTGGAGGAGATCGAAGGGCTGGGCAAGTTCGAGGTCTACCCCAACCGCAACTCGGTCCCCTACCAGGACGAATACGGCATCCCCGAAGCCTTGACGGTGAAGCGCGGCACCTACCGCAACATCGGCTGGTGCGACACCCTCAAGAAGATCGTCGACCTCGGCCTGGTCGACGAGTCGCCCCGCCCGCAGCTCACCCAGGGCACCTTCCGGCAGATGATGGCCGGCCTGCTGGGGGTAGCTGCCACCGGAGACCTCCGCCTCGAGGCCGCCCGCAAGCTGGGCATCCCCCGCGACCACTTCACCCTGGCCAACCTCGAGTGGCTCGGCCTCTTCTCTGACGAAAAGGTCTCCGCCCAGAACAACACCCTCGACGTACTCTCCGACCGCCTGCAGGAGAAACTCGCCTTCCGCGACGGCGAACGCGACCTGCTGGTGCTGCGCCACCGTTTCCACGTCGAGGAGAAGGACGGCCGCCGGACGACCATCACCTCGACCCTGATCGACTACGGCATCCCCCACGGCGACAGCTCGATGGCCCGCACCGTCAGCCTGCCGATGGCCATCGGCACCCGCATGCTGGCCGAAGGGCGGATCCCCCGCACCGGTGTGCTCAAGCCGATGACCGCCGACATCTACGGGCCGGTGCTGGCCGAGTTGGAGAAGCAGGGTATCCGCATGGAGGAACGCCAATTCCCTTCGGCCTGAAGTTCCCCCCGCGCCGCGGTGCCGAACTCGGGCGCCGCGGCGAGGAGCTGGCCGCCCGCCACCTGGAGCGGTCCGGCTACAGGGTGGTCGGCCGCAACGTGCGTTGCGCCGGAGCCGAGATCGACATCGTGGCCACCCGGGAGCGCACCCTGGTGCTGGTCGAGGTCAAGACCCGCCGTTCGGCACGCCATGGCGCCCCCGAAGAATTCGTCGATCCGCGCAAGCTGGCCCGCCTGCGACGGGCCCTGACCGTGTACGGCGCCCGCCAGGCGTACCGGGATTGGCAGCTCCGCCTCGACATCATCGCCGTGGTCATCGACGATCAGGGCGAGCACCTGCGCCAGCTCGAAAACGTAACCATGGAGTGATCCGACATGTCCGAACTGCGTCAAGACCCTGTCACCGGCATCTGGGTGGTGATCGCCCAGGAACGCAAGCGGCGCCCCCGGTTTTTCCAGCGCGGCGCGACCCGCGACCTGACCACCCCCAAGGACTGTCCCTTCTGTCCCGGCAACGAAGGGTTGACCCCCCCCGAGATATTCGCCGTTCGCCCCGCGAACCTGCCGGCGAACGGCCCCGGCTGGGAGCTGCGCGTGATTCCCAACCGTTTTCCCGCCCTGCGCGTGGAGGGCACCCTGGATCGCTCGGCCGACGGGATCTATGACCGGATCAGCGGCATCGGCGCCCACGAGGTGATCGTCGAATCGCCGGCGCACGAGGTTTCGCTGGCAGGGTTGCCCCCCGCTGCCCTGAAACGGGTGTTGACCACCCTGCAGGGCAGGATCCGCGACTTGAAAAACGATATCCGCCTGCGCTACGTGATGGTGTTCAAAAACCACGGCCCCGCCGCCGGAGCCACCCTGGCCCACCCCCACACGCAACTGGTCGCCCTGCCGGTGATCCCCTCGCGGCTGGCCCAGGAGCTGGCAGGAGCCCGTCACCACTTCGGGCACAAGGAACGCTGCCTGTTCTGCGACATCCTGGCCCAGGAATTCGCCGATGGCAAACGGGTGGTCTGGGAGGATCCGCGCGCCTGCGTGCTGGCCCCCTATGCCGCCCGCTTCCCGTTCGAGCTGGCCATCTATCCTCGCCGTCACCAGGCCCGCTTCGAGGACTGCCCGGGCGAGGAACTCGACAGCATCGGCGCCGCCCTGACCGCAGCTCTTGTCAGGCTCAACCTGGCGCTGAAACACCCCGACTTCAACCTGGTGCTGCACAACGCCCCCGCCGCCGCCGGCGCCGAAGAGTCCTTCCACTGGCACCTGGAGATCATGCCGGCGCTTGGCAATGTGGCCGGCTTCGAGTGGGGCAGCGGGTTCTCGATCAACCCCGTCCCCCCCGAAGAGGCCGCCACCGTACTGCGCGAAACCACCCCATGAAAACCATCCTCCGACTCGCCCTCGGCATCGTGTCCTGCCCCGTGTTCAGCCGCATCTACGGCCGCCTGTGCCGCCTGCGCCGCCCGCGCTGGCTGATACGCCGCGTGGTGCGCTGGTTCGCCCGAAGCTACCAGATCGACATGGAGGAATTCATCGGTGAGGTGGCAGACTACCCCTCGCTGCTCGACTTCTTCGTGCGCCCCCTCGACCCCGAGGTGCGCCCGCTGGTGGGAAATCACGCCGCCCTGCTGTCTCCCGCCGACGGCGTGCTGCAGACCCTGGAAACCCTGACCGCCGACCGGGCCATGCTGGCCAAGGGGATGGAGTACCGGGTATCGGACCTGCTGTGCGAGCCGCTCGACTTTTCGAGCCCGTGGCATCTTGCGGTGATCTACCTGTCGCCGCGCAACTACCACCGCTTCCATTACCCCACCGCCGCCAAGCTCGAGCGGTACTGTCATGCCGGCGGGCCCCTCTACCCGGTCAATGCCATGGGCACCTCGCTGATCCCCCGCCTGTTCGCCCGCAACGAGCGGGTGGTGGCCAAGTTCGACCTCGACGGCCAGCCGCTGTACGTGGTGGCGGTGGGGGCGACCTTTGTCGGCAGCATCCGCCTGGAATTCGCCGAGAAACCCTGGCGCGACACCACCTGGCGATCGGTCGGCAAAGAGGTGGCGCAACTCGCTGAAATGGGACGGTTCGAACTGGGCTCGACCCTGGTTTTGGTCTGCCCCGCCGCCCTGGCCACCCCGAATTTCGCCCTGCTGGGCAAGCCGGTCCAGGTCGGCGACCCGCTGTTCCTGCGCAACGGATAGGCGATGCGCTCGCCAGTTCCCCCACCAGAGAGGAGGGGAAAAGCCGGAGGGAGTGTTTTATTCCCGGTCGATTGGTTATAATTCAGGTATGGCCAAATGCCCGCACTGCGCTGCCGAATCGGTTGATGGCGTCCGGATCTGCCCGAATTGCGGTCACGAGTTCCATCCGGCGCAGAGCCCAACCGTCAACCTGAACACCGTCTACATGAAAGAGGTCGAGCCCCTCAAGGAAAAACTGTTCGATAAATTCCAGATCCTGGAATTTATCGGCAAGGGTGGGTTCTCCACCGTGTTCAAGTTGCAAGACAAGGTGCTTGGCCGGCTGTGCGCCCTCAAGATTTTGGCCAAGGAACTGTTCATCGACCAGGAGATGGTCGAGCGCTTCAAACGGGAGGCCCGGTTTTACGCCAGTCTGGAACACCCAAGCATTGTGCAGGTCT
>CAZTNO010000083.1:0-10654 GCA_964614865.1 uncultured Clostridia bacterium | reverse complement strand
GAAGAGGCTCTTTTCAAAAATAATGGAAAGAAATTGCATTAGACATATCGACTATTTGCTTGCTACCAGCGAAGGGTATTCAAATTGGTATCGAGAGAAATACGGTATAAAACGTACGGAAGTTGTAAAAAATTACTCGCGAGCGAGAAACTATAAAGGGAAACAAAACGAAAATATCCTAAGAGAATATTGTAATGTCAAAGACAGTGACATATTGTTCGTTTACCAAGGTATCATCACAAAAGGAAGGGCGATAGAAATACTACTGAAGGTGTTTTCGGATATCTCCACGGATAAGCATATCGTTTTCATGGGATACGGTCCCTTGGAGGGAATGGTCAGAGATTATTGCAAGAAATATCCAAACATCCACTACCACCCGCCAGTCCGTCCCGATGACGTGCACCGATACTTGCGATCATGTGACGTGGGATTCTGCATTATTGCGAGACTTTCATTGAGCCTCTATCACACCCTGCCGAACAAGATGCTGGAATGCCTTAACGTCGGTGTGCCTGTCATCGTTAGTAATTTCCCCGACATGAAAGGATCTATCGAAGAATATGGTTGCGGCTGGGCGACTGATGTCGAATACAATTCAATACAACGCATTATCCTTTCAATCACTGCGGATCAGATCAAAGAAAAAAAAAATAGAGCTCTTGCCTGGGCAGAAAAGAACACGTGGGAAAGCCAAGAAATAATTCTGCGAAAAGTATATAAAAGCATTTTAGGAGTAGGGAGATGACCATGATTACACGGCCTATTCACTCTATAATTATTTCCAGCGAGAACCTAAGGCAAACACTGAAGTTTTCCTTTTAGATTAACTGAAAAATGGAAAAATCAGATTATTTTATACATAGGAATGCCATTGTTGAGAGGGGGGCAAGAATTGGACAAGGATCAAGAATTTGGGCTTTTTCCCATATTCTTGGCGATGCGAGAATTGGGGCTGACTGTAATATATGTGATCACGTCTTTATTGAGAATAATGTCATCATTGGAGATCGAGTCACAGTGAAATGCGGCGTCCAGTTATGGGATGGCCTCAGAGTCGAGGATGATGTGTTCATAGGTCCTAACGCGACTTTTACGAATGACATTTTTCCTCGTAGTAAACATTATCCAAAAATGTTTCTAAATACGACATTGTGTTCCGGCGCAAGCATTGGGGCTAATGCGACGATTCTTGCCGGGGTGACGATTGGCGAGAAGGCGATGGTGGGAGCTGGAAGTGTAGTTGTAAAGGATGTTCCTGCGTATGCAGTTGTTGTAGGTAATCCCGCAAGGATTATTCGATATGTGGAGCATGAAAATGTCACTTGAAGAATGTCGAATTATTGCTTTACCAAAAATCAGCGATCCACGTGGGAATCTGACTTTCATTGAAGGATCTCGGCATATCCCCTTTGATATTAAGAGGGTCTATTACCTATATGACGTGCCTGGTGGCGCCGAGCGCGGAGCCCACGGGCATCGGAATCTCCAGCAATTGATTGTCGCCATGTCGGGAAGTTTTGATGTAATTCTGGATGATGGGTTCGAAAAAAAGACCTTTCATATGAACCGTTCCTATTATGGGCTGTATGTCTCGCCCATGATGTGGCGGGACATCACCAATGTCTCTTCCGGGGCTGTACTGATGGTACTGGCCTCGGACTATTACGATGCCGCCGATTATTTTCGCGATTATGAGGTATTTATAGTGGCGGCAAGGAATTCAAAATGAAACGGATCCCATTTTTGGACGTGGGGCAGACTTATCTTGAGTTGAAAGGGGAGATCGATTCTTCAGTTCAGCGGGTGTTGAGTTCAGGCTGGTACATCCAGGGGGAAGAACTAGAAGCCTTCGAGAATGAGTTTGCCGCCTACTGTGGCGTTAGTCACTGTATTGGAGTTGCCAATGGATTGGATGCCTTGCATCTGATTCTGAGAGCCTACGGAATAGGCCCTGGGGATGATGTGATCGTTCCAGCTCACACCTTCATAGCAACTTGGTTGGCCGTGACTTATTCGGGAGCGAACCTCGTGCCAGTAGAGACGCGTGATGATGCCTCGTATACCATGGATCCGGAGTTGATCGAGGCAGCGATCACTCCCCGGACCCGAGCGATGATTCCCGTCCATCTATACGGTCGCCCCGCCGACATGGATTCCATGAATCAAATCGCCATAAGGCATGGGATCAAGGTAATCGAAGATGCAGCCCAGGCCCATGGTGCTCTTTATAAGGGGCGCAAGGCCGGCAGCCTTGGCGACGCGGCCGCCTTCAGCTTCTATCCCGGAAAGAACCTGGGCGCCTTCGGCGACGGTGGCGCCATTACCACCGACAATGGGGTCCTGGCAGGGAAGTTGCGAGCGCTGCGCAACTACGGCTCGTCAGCCAAGTATGTCCATGACTTGATCGGCTTGAATAGTCGCCTCGACCCGCTGCAGGCTGCGATTCTGCGCGTCAAGCTGAGGCATCTGGATGAATGGAATGCTCGCAGGCGGGCATTGGTAGAATGTTATTGCCGGGGCCTGGTCAGCACTAATGTAGCACTGCCATTGATTTCTGCCGAGGTTGAATCGGTTTTTCACCTCTTTGTGGTGCGCACTTCCCAACGGGAACGGCTGCAAGCACGTTTGTCCGCAGTCGGAATCGAGACATTGATTCATTACCCAATCCCTCCGCACCGGCAAAAGGCTTATTCATCCATGAATGGCCTGCGACTGCCTCTAGCCAAGCGATTGGCCGATGAAGTGCTCAGCCTGCCGCTCGGTCCACACCTTTCCGGCGCAGATGTGGCAACGGTCTGTTGTGAATTGAAGCGAGCGCTCGATGGCCAGTGAGAATGCTGGCGAAAACAAGCGGACGGGCAGTGACATGATGGCAGATATTCGGGTCAGCGTGATCATGCCGGCCTATAACCATGAGCGATACGTTGAAAGCGCACTTAAGAGCATCGCCGGGCAAACGCACCAGAACATGGAGCTCATCGTCATCAATGACGGATCGACGGATGGAACGGCAGAGGTCATTACGGAGTTTATCCGCTGCCACCCTTCACTCGATGTCAAGTATTTGGACCAGAAGAACCAGGGGGTATGTAAAACGCTGAACAAAGGATTGGCAATGGCTACGGGAGACTATATTGCCTTCCTGTCCTCCGATGATTTCTGGCGCCCTGAGCGAGTCGCTGTCCAACTGGAGTTCATGGAGAACAACCTGAATATTGGCATGGTTTTCTCCGATGCTTGGTTGTTTCGCGACAGCACCGGCAAGCGATATCGATGGAGCGATTATAAATCGGCCCTGCCTGAGATGTTCAAGAACGGCATTCAGAACTGCGACATGTATGCGCAGCTACTGATCCGGCCGCTCGTTCCCGCCCTGACGGTACTGGTCCGGCGTCGGGTTCTGGACGAGGTGGGTGAATTCGATGGGGAACTGGCTTACGAGGACTACGACTTGTGGCTTAGGATTGCCATGGCCTATCCGATCGCCTATCTGCACCTCCCGCTGGCAGACTACCGACTACATGCAGACAACGTCAGCAACGATGCGAGGTTGATGCTGAAAGGCGTGGTGCAAACAATAAAAAAAAATTTTCGCATCGGTCCTTTTCGTAATCATCGCCTCAAGCGTTGGAAGATAGTCGTCTTGCTGGTGCTGCATCTGTTGGCCGATCGCCTTAACAAATCAGTCGGAAAGTTGAGAAAATGAGAATCGCGCCAAAATGAACGCTCATGTGCTTGTCACTGGAGCCAACGGGTTTCTTGGTTCCGAAATTACTCGTTTAATGTTGAAGACGGGATATTTTGTGCGAGCCACTGACTGTGATCGATGGGGCATCTTCCCTGAATCGGATTATGTGGCCGCGGATATTCTTCGTCCCCAAAGCTTGAAGCAAACGCTGGATGGCATCGGTGTGGTAATCCATGCCGCTGGCTTAGCCCACGTGTTTAGTAATGAAAAAACCGCAAGTACTCAGTTCAGTACAGTAAATGAGATTGGAACCTCAAATGTGGTGCGAGTAGCGGCAAGCGCAGGGGCGCATCATTTTGTCTTGATTAGCTCTGTTTCGATCTATGGCGGTAGCCGAGATGGCGGAGCAGAAGATTCTGGATGCTATCCCAAAAATCCTTATGCGCAAAGCAAATACCAAGCTGAGCAGCGCGCGATTAGTATTGCCAATGAGTCAGGAATGACACTTACCATTTTACGGCTGGCTACATTATTTGGCGAGGGAGACCGTGGGAATGTGGCGAGATTGATGCGAACAATAGATCGTGGGCATTTTATCTGGATAGGGAATGGTTCGAATCGTAAAAGCCTGCTGCATCGCGAAGATGCCGCCAGAGCGTGCTTGAAAGTGATTCAAAGCCCCGCTAGTGGCATGAACATTTACAATGTCTCTGCGCCTCCATGCACCATGCGTGAAGTGGTGGAAGGGTTGGCCGGGGCGTTGGGAAAACGAATCCCGGCAATAAAGGTGCCGGCTTCATGGGCGCAGAGAATGTTTGGTTTTTTATCCAGATTACCCGTGAGACGATTGCAAGCCCTGGGATCCACTGTGCAAAAATGGTTGGATGATGATGTGTATGACGGTTGCAAGTTTGCAAATGCATTTGATTTCCAACCTCGTGTAAGCTTGGAGGAAGGGCTGCGTAGAGAAGTTGATTGGTATCGGTCGAAAAATAAGTAGAATGGATCGTGAGTTTATTCTTGTAGTCGTTGCCGGTCTTCTGGGAAGCGTTGGTGCGATTACGGTTGTCTTCATGGGGAATCGATTGAAGCTGGAAGATACGCCTAATGAACGAAGTTCTCATAGCAAAGTGACCCCCAAGGGCGGCGGCATTGGCATCCTGGTTTCGTTCTTTTTGGCGGCCATCTGGCTCAATTTCCCGATTCTGGTCTGGCTACCCGCGGTGGTTTTGTCCCTGATCAGCCTGCTCGGCGACCGGATCGAGCTTTCGCCCCGCTGGCGGCTGATCGCCCAGTTCGTTGCCGCTGGTATCGCCTGTTCACAGATCGCTCGAAATTGGCCAGAAAGTGTACTTTGGTTCGGGTCGGGGGTGGTGTTGGCTGCGTTTTTCGTGGTCGCCACTGCCAACATCTTTAACTTCATGGATGGCATCAATGGTTTGGCCGGGATCACCGGCATTATTGCCTTTTCCCTGTTGGCCTGGGTGGGCTGGACCCGGTGCGAATCTTTCACCTGGGTGCTCGTTGCCGCGGCGCTGGCGGCGGCCTGCGCCGGTTTCCTGCCCTGGAATTTCCCCCGGGCGCGGGTGTTCATGGGCGATGTCGGCAGCATCCTGCTGGGGTTCGTGTTCGCCGTGTTCGTGGTGGCCTGGTCCAAAACCTGGGTGGATCTGCTGGTGTTTGCCATGTTTCTCCTCCCTTTCTATGCCGATGAGTTCATCACCCTCATCCCCCGGCTGCGGGACAAAGACTCGCTGACCCGTCCCCACCGCCGCCACGTCTACCAGATTCTGGTCAACCAGATGGGGATCTCCCATGGACGGATTTCCGTGCTCTACGGCGCAATCCAGCTCGTCGTCTCCGGGGTGGCAATCGTTCTTCGTCCCTGGGGCTTTTTCGCCGAAGCGTTCTGGCTTGGTCTGGCGCTCGCTTTGGCCTGGCTGGGGGGAGCGTGGGTTAGAAGACATGAATGCCTGCCGAGGGAAAAGGGGGCGACGCCATGATTCGGTGCCGGCCCCGACGGGGCATGATTCATCGCTCGGGGAAATCAGGATGGAAGCATCACGAAACTCATAGGAATAACGTGATTTTTGTCACACAATTCATGCGAATAACTGGTATCATTGATTTCATTTCACGAGTGTCCTGAGAAGATACGGTTAAATCGAAAAGTGGTAGAATCAACTTCAAGTTTCGGATCCGGCCGGCGGATGAACAGGTAAACAAGATGGACATGAAAAACAGGGCATGGTTTGACCGCATCGCCATGGGGAAGCCGTGGATCCGCACCGTCCTCCTCTTTGCCGCCGACCTCGTCCTCTCCCTGACCGCCCTGTGGCTGGCCGTCCTCCTCCGCTTCGGCTTCACCTTTCCCGTCAAACCCCGGGTGTTCTGGGGCTGGTGGATCGCCCTCTTCCTGATCCAGTTCCTGACCCTGGTATTTTTCCGGCTCTACGGTATCACCTTGCGCTTCGTCGGCATCCTGGAGCTGTTTCGCCTGCTCAAGGCCTTTTTGCTGGCCACCGCAACTGCCCTGGCCATCAACCTACTGCTGGCCCGGCCCCGGGGGCTGCAACTCGACCTCTCGGTCGGCGTACTGCTGATCGACGCGCTGCTGGCCTTCTCTTTTTTCGGCGTCATCCGCCTCGTCCGGCGCGTCCATCTCGAGCTCGTTCACCGCCGCTCGCCCCACGGCAAGCACACCCTGATCGTCGGCGCCAACATCAAGTCGGAGCGGCTGATCAAGGAAATGCGCCTGTCCAAATCGAAACTGGAGCCGGTGGTGATCGCCGACATGGCGGGGCGCAAGAGTGGCGGCAAGATCTTCGACTTGCCGGTGATCGATTACGAAGAGGAGATCACCCGCACCATCAAGCTGAAAGGGATCGAGGCCGCCCTGATCAACCTGCCGTCCGCGGGATCTGCCGAGGTCAAGCGGGTGTTCGATCGCCTCCGCGAGTCGGGCATCCAGGACATCCGCATCGTGCCGCGCATGGACGAGTGGCGGACCAGCGTCCACCAGATCCGCCAGATCAACATCGAGGACCTCCTCTCCCGCCAGGCGGTCAAGATCGAATTCCGCGCCGTCGCCGAGGAGTTTGCCGGCAAAACGGTGCTGGTCACCGGCGCGGCGGGCTCGATCGGCTCCGAGATCGTGCGCAAGCTCCACCACCTGGGCGTCTCCCGGGTGGTGGCGTTCGACCTCGACGAGACGGGGATTTTTCAGCTGCAGCAGGAGCTAAAAAACCTGCTCAAGAAAAACCAGCAGTTCTCTTTCGTGGTCGGCTCGACGCGCGATCCCGTCAAACTGCGCCGGGTATTTTCCCGTTTCCGGCCGCACTTCGTCTTTCACGCCGCCGCCTACAAGCACGTGCCGCTGATGGAGGAGTTCCCCGAGGAGGCCCTGGCCACCAACGTGCTGGGCACCCACGGGCTGGCCAAGCTGGCCATCGAATACGGGGTGGAGAAGTTCGTCAACATCTCCACCGACAAGGCGGTCAAGCCCAGCTCGGTGATGGGGGCCAGCAAACGGCTGGCCGAGATGACCTGCCAGGCGCTGAACGGCAACGGCACCCGCTTCCTGTCGGTGCGTTTCGGCAACGTGCTGGGCTCGCGCGGCAGCGTCGTGCCGGTGTTCCAGGAGCAGATCCGCAAAGGGGGGCCGGTCACCATCACCCACCCCGACATGCGCAGGTACTTCATGTCGATCCCCGAGGCGGTGCTGCTGGTCCTGCAAGCCTCGTTCCTGGGCCAGGGGGGCGAGGTGTTCGTCCTCGACATGGGCGAGCCGGTGCGCATCATGGATCTGGCCGAAAACCTGATCCGCCTGAACGGCCTCGAGCCGGGCAAGGATATCGAGATCGCGGCCTCGGGGATGAGGCCCGGCGAGAAGCTCTTCGAGGAGCTGCTCACTGCCGAGGAGGGGGTCGATGCCACCTCCCACGACAAGGTCTTCATGGCCCGCTTCCGCGAGCCCCTGGAAGAGGGCTTTCTGGACCGGCTGGTCGCCGAAATCAACGAATCGCCGGGCGATGTCGAGGCGATCCGCACCCTGATCGCCCGCCACGTGCCGACCTATCAGCGTGGCTGAAACCTGTCCAGAACCACACCTGTCCGGAAAAAATGGTTTTACCTTGGATACCTATGTCAGTATATCGTTGCCGGGCTATTTTAATTCCCAAAACTGTTCTTTGGTGAGCTGGATCGCTCCCCCCGAGCCCCCCTCACGTGAGGGGGGTGGCTGTAATACAGCGCATACCAAAAATTTCCCAACGAATATTGAAAAGATGGAGATTTTTGGATATCGCACCCACTCACGCAGTGAGCCGGGGGGAGTTGAAGGCTTTCCCGAGCTATGCTTTCTGAGAAATCCCGACGCTGTTCAAATATCGAGTTCTTTCAAAGCTCCCTTTTTCCGATTCCAATCAAGCTTTTTGCAAGATAATGAACGTGGCTGACCGGTCGGAGGGGCGGCGTTTTCCCCTGCTGGCCTCGAGTTGGCTGGGGCTAGCCCTCCTCCTCTTCGCCCTGGTCGTACCGCCGTTCTGGAACCCCGACGAGGTGCAGCACTTCTGCATGGTGCTCGACGGGCTCTACCCTGCCAGCGACCACCCCCGCCTCGACCGCGAGGTAATCGTCCTGCTCCGCCAAAGCGACTGGCCGCGCCGTGCCGGAGACAACCCGCAGCGGGTGCGTCGGCTGGCCGACCTGGCCACGTTTCGCCAGATAGGGTTGGTAGGCATCACCGGCTCGGGGGTCCAAAGAACCCTCTACCACCGCCTGCTGGGGAAGGTGCTGCGGCCGTTTCGCGGGGTACCGCTGCCCCGCCTCTTCTTGCTGGCCCGGCTGGTCAGTTTGCTGCTCTCGCTGGCAACCCTCGCCCTTTTCTGGCTGGCGCTCGCCCCCCCCTTTCCCGCCTTGGCCCCCCTCCTGCCGCTGCTGCTCGCCCTGCCCCAGTTTTTGCTGCTGGCGGGGGCGGTCAACTACGACGTCCTTTTCACCCTGGCGGGGGCCCTCTTCTTCCTCTCGGCCGTGCGCTGGCAGTCGGGCCGCCATCCCGGCTGGCTGGTCGGGCTTCTGGCCGGGGGGGGGGCGGCGGTGCTGACCAAGAAGGGGGGCTGGCTGTTCTTGCCCCTGTTGGGGCTGGCCCTGCTGACCCGCATGACCTGGCAGAAAACCCTTCAGGTGGGGGGGCTGCTGCTGGCCGGGCTGGTGGGGCTCGCCTGGTTGAACTGGTGGTTTCCCGCTACCTTCCAGCAGGCGTATAACCAGTTGTTCGCCTCGGCCTCGACCCTGGCCGAACCCGGGAAAGAGGGGGAGGCCTTCCTGCCGGTGCTGGCCGCCAGTTTCATCTTCTCTTTCGGCTGGCTGTGGTATTTCCTCTCCCCCCTCTGGTACGGGCTCTACGGGGCGGCCGCCGGGGTATCGCTGGCGGGGCATTTCGGCGGGCGCCCCAAGTGGCTCCACGGGTTTTTTCTGATCGTTCTGGCAGCGCAGGTGGCGGCGATCTGGTGGTTTTACGGCCGCCGCGGCATCCTCGGCCAGGGGCGCTACCTCTTCCCGGTTCTGGTCCCCCTCTTTTACTTATTTTTGGAAGGGATTTCCCGCCCCCACCGGCTGATGCGCTTCGCTCCCCCCTTGTTCGCCGTGCTGCAAATTGCCGCCACCGTGACCGTGCTACTCGCAGAAATCCCGGCGCTGGCTTACCTCACCCGCCCCCCTTCCCCCGGCGGGTGGTGAGTGGCCATCACACCTGTCCAAAACAGATCGTACTTTTCCTTGAAACCATTATCATTAAGGAGTTTCTTGGTTTTTCTTGACAATAGACCTTATCTGAGGAGCCAAGGAGCACTCCCCCCTAACCCCCCTCACATGAGGGGGGTGGCTGAAATACGGTGCGTTCCCAAAATCCCCCATCGAATTCTGATTGAATGGGGATTTTGGGTTGACGCACCCACTCACGTTGTGAGCCGGGGGGAGTAGAATCGGCTTGCGTGGTCAATTGCGTGTAACGTGACCGTAGGAGAGCAATGAACTCAGTTTTCTTGGAACTCTCTTTTTTGCTTTCTCGAATTGTTTTGGACAGGTGGTGAGAGGCCATGAGAATTCGGCGGCGATCCCTGGCCAGTGGGCTCTCCTTGCTCGCCCTCACCCTGGCGAGCGTTTCCCCCCTGCGTTTCACCTGGCACCTGTTGGCCGGCAGCTACTGTGAGAGTTATTGGGGCCGCGAGGAGGTCGCTGCGGTCGCCCACTTCGCCCAGTTGCTCGAGCTGCGAAAAGGCCTCGCCCTGCCCGAAACTCCTGCGTTTCGTGACGCCGAGTCTCTGGTGGCCATTCGGGGCTACGCTCGGGCC
This sequence comes from uncultured Clostridia bacterium, assembly GCA_964614865.1. Classification (GTDB taxonomy): domain Bacteria; phylum Acidobacteriota; class Aminicenantia; order UBA2199; family UBA2199; genus CAZTNO01. The sequence goes on along the minus strand of CAZTNO010000083.1, from coordinate 610 downwards.
GGGGCGGCGGCACGCCGGAAACTGACCGATACCGCTGGAAACCTCCTCGTCCACCACCCCGCCAATCTCTACCTGACGCATATGGCGGGGCTGCGCTGCGATCGCCCGGCAGCCGATGGTTTGCTGGTGGCCGGGTTCGGCGACCCCTCCCTGAATGACCTGACCTTGCGGGCGATCGCCGGGTCGGGCCCCGGGGGAATCCAGCGCGGCGACTGGCTAGCCGACCTGGCGGAATTGGCCCGCTGGCAGGACAACCCCGCACTGGCGGGGCAAATTTCCGCCCTCCCCGGCGCCCTCCCCCTGAACGCCGAAGGCCCCGTGGTTTCCCTGCTGGGTCACAAAACCGACTGGGCGGGCCTGCTGGGCCGGCTGCGGGCGGGAGAGGCGGCAGGGCTGACCGTTTTGTCCCCCCCTCCTCTCTCCCTCTTCCTGGACGGAACCGCCGCAAAGGGTTCGGTACGCAAACTGCTGGCCTCTGATCTGACGCACAAGCACTGGCATGCTGAGTGGTATTGCGGCAAAAACAATGCCTTCTTCTTTTCCGGAGGGGGAAAAAACGCCCTCCACCTCTTTGGCCTCCCCGGCGGCGAGGCCCCTGCCAATGGCTACC
>CAZTNO010000082.1:0-10665 GCA_964614865.1 uncultured Clostridia bacterium | reverse complement strand
TCTGGCCCGGGCGACGCTGGACACCCAGCAAAAGGCCTACGACCTGATCGGGCAGAGTCGGGACATGGGGGTGGCGTCGGACCTGACGCTGCGCCAATCCCAGAGCCAGGTGGAGGCCGCCCGGGTGGACGTCGCGCGCTTTGCCGGACTGGTCGCCATGGACCAGAACGCGCTGAACCTGCTGGCCGGGATCATCGTGCCTGCCGAGCTCCTGCCCCAGGGGCTCGACTCGGTCGGAGAGCTTCTGGACGTCTCCCCCGGTCTCGACTCGGGGGCCCTGCTGCGCCGGCCCGACATCCTGGCGGCCGAGTACCAGCTCAAGAGCGCCAATGCCAACATCGGCGCGGCCCGGGCGGCCTTCTTCCCGCGCATTTCGCTGACCGCGGCGCTGGGTTTGATGGCCCCCGACCTGTCCACCCTGTTCGATTCCGGGACGGGAGCCTGGAGCTTCACCCCCAAGATCGTGCAGCCGATTTTCGCCGGCGGCTCCCTGGCCGCAGGCCTCAAAACCGCGAAAGTGGACCGCCAGATCGCCATCGCCCAATACGAAAAAACGATCCAGACGGCGTTCCGCGAAACCTGCGACGCCCTGGCCCGCAGGACAGCCCTGATCGACCAACTCGAAGCACAGCAAGCCCTGGTCGGGGCCCTGGACGAGAGTTATCGTCTCGCCGACGCCCGCTTCCGGGAAGGGCTCGACAACTACCTGGGAGTGCTCGTGAGCCAACGCGCCCTGGTCGATGCCCAACGGGGCCTGGTCACCCTCCGCCTGGCCCGCCGGGCCAGCCAGATCGCCCTCTTTAAAGTCCTGGGCGGAGGAATCTGAGTGTTTTTTCTGGCAGTAAAAGCGCCCCCACGCGCCACGGAGTTCGCATGAAGAGTCGGGAACGGATCATCACGCCGGCGAGTTGGATCACCATCGGTCGCCTGGCCCTCGTTCCGTTGATTCTCATAGTCCTGCTCTCGGAGCGGAAGGATCGGGAATTGCTCGCCTTCGGCCTGTTCCTGGCGGCGGCACTGAGCGATACCCTCGACGGCATCGTCGCCCGGCGCTTCAACCAGGTCAGCGCTCTGGGCAAGTTCCTCGATCCGTTGGCCGACAAGCTGCTCATCGCCCCCGTCCTGCTGTTGCTGCTGGGAAGGGGCCAGGCCCCGCTGGGACCATCGCTGGTCATCATCGGACGGGAAGTGGTGGTCACAGCCTGGCGCTGGCAGGCGCTGAGACAGGGGCGTTCCTTTTCCGCCTCGGTGACAGCCAAGGTCAAGACCGATAGCCAACTGGTCGCCATTTCCCTGCTGCTGGCTCACCCCTACCTGCCCTGGCCCGAGGCCGCCCGACTCCTGGGCATCGCCGCCCTCTACTTCGGGGCCCTCATGGCCCTCATCTCGGCCCTGGACTACCGGCCGCGTTCCACTGCGCTGGACAAGCCGGCTGGAAGCCAAAAACAGGTGGAACGGAGTCGTTCATGAAAGAAAATCGCGCCCGAGCCCCCAGCTGGATCGTCCTGCTCCTGCTGGCGGGAGGCCTGGTCCACGGCCAGGGGACGACGACAGCCCCCCTGCGGCAGGCCGAAGGCCGGGCTGGGGCGACCTGGAGCCTGGAATTCGGCAACGACGTCTTCTTCGGCAGCGACAACCACCTGACCAACAGCCTGGCGCTGAAAAAGCACTCCACCGAAGCGGCCAGCTGGGACGACCTGGCGGGGCTGCCCCGTTTCCTCTGCCACCTGGGACGGCATCTCCCGACCCTTTCGGGTGCGGGGCTGACCCACCGGGCCAGCCTGGCGATCGGGCAAGTCATGCAAACCCCCGACGATCTTGGCCGCATCGACCCGATCCGGGAGGACGTGCCCTATGCCGGGGTCATCTCCTTGCAAGCGAGCTGGGTGGCCTACAATGACAACGAGTTGCGCGGTGTATCGCTCATGACCGGCATCCTGGGTCCTCCGTCGCTGGCAGGGCAAATCCAGAAGGCGTTTCACCGGCTGATCCACTCCACAGTCCCCCAGGGCTGGCACAACCAGTTGGGCTCTGAATGGTTGCTCAATCTCCATGCCGTGCGCAAGGTGAAAATCGGGCGGTCGGGAAGCCCCAGCGGGGTATCCTGGGACACCGCGGTCAGCGGCGACGCCGGCCTGGGCAACCTGCTCACCCAGGCGAGCGTAGCCCTGGAAATGCGCATGGGGGACAACATGCCCCGCGGCTTTGCCCCTGCCCCCGATCTGGTAGGTTTTGCCGGATCCCACCTGGCGCTCATGCTGCCGGAACGTCCCGACGCCCCCTCGTTCTACGGGTCGTTGACGATCCGCGGCACCCTGCTGGCCCACACCGCCCTGCTCGATGGCAACACCTTCCGGGACAGTCCGCGGATCGGGCATCGGGCGTTCCTCGGCCAGCTCGTCGCCGGCCTGCACTACGAGAACCAGCGCTGGGGAGCCCGTCTCTTCGTGGTCTCCTCCACCCCGGCAGTCGACACACCCAGGCCCCGACCGGGGCGGGGGGGCGCCGACCAGATATGCACGATCAACGTCGAGTGGCGGCACTGAGCCGGGAAGGACGAGGGATGCTTCCCGTCAGTCGACGCCAGGCCAGTTCACCTCGTCCCGGGTGATCACCCAGGGGTCGGCCAGGAGTTCCCTGGCGTTCCGGTTGTTGACCAGCGACTTGTGTTTCCAGGTACCGTCTGTCGTCTGCCAGTCGAAGTACTGCAACCAGCCCACGACCGCAGGGTACCTCTCCCGCAGGATGCGGATCGTTTCGCGGTTGTCGTAGCTGCCGTCGTCCTGCGCCAGGGGGCCGAACTCGCTGATCACCAGGGGTTTCTGCCAGGAGAGCAGTTCCTCGTAGCCGGGCACCGACAGGGTGTCGGCGTAGACGTCGATGCCGACCATGTCGACCCAATCCGCCCCCGGGTAGGCATACCCCAGCGGCCGGATCCATTGGGGGTTGGTGACCGGATTGACCGAGTAGACCCAGATCAGGTTTTTCAACTGGTGCTGGTTTTCCAGGTACTCCCGCAGCCACTTCCACAAGGCGACGAAGGTCGCCGGATCGCCGTCATGGGACCCGTTTCCCCACCAGAACCAGTTGCCGTTCATCTCGTGAAACGGGCGCCACAACACGACCACCCCCGCCGCCGACAGTTCCTGCAACACCGAGGCCACCCGGTCCACGTCGCGAATCCAGGTCGGGTAGACCGCCGAGGAACTGTCGAGCAGTTCCGCCAGGCGGGCCCGGCGATTGTCCCAGCTGTCCCCCCCGGTCCAGGGATTGCTGGCATGCCAGGAAATCGTGATCAGGCCGTTGCGGGCCCAGAACCCTTTCAGCACGCCGATGGCGGCGGCACGGTCAGCGACGGCCAGCCCCAGCATGTCGGTGCCGAGCAGGCCGCAGTACCTGCCCGTCTGCGCGTACAACGTCTCCATGTACAGCTCGTAGCCGCTGGACAACACCGAGAACGCGCCGCAGTACTGGCCGGCCAGCACCCGATTGTCGGTACGGGCGGGAAGCGACTGGAAATACCCGAGAATCTTGTCTTTTTTTTCAGTTCCCGTCAGTTCAACCTGGGGGGTGGGCACCCCCTGGGCACAGCTGGCGAAGAACGAGGTGGCCAGCACGATCACGGCCCAGGCCCGGAAAAAACCTCCGGGACGGCGACAACCGGTGCCGGTCTTCATCGGTCCACGGTTCCGCCGGCGCCCGGGAGCGGCGACCACCACCCGCTCAGGAGAGATGGGGAAGACTGTTGGGAACTAGCCAGGATGCGGGAAACAGTCACGAACTTGTAGCCCTTCTGGCTCAATTCGCGAATGATCAGCTTGCTCGCCTCGATGGTGGTCGAGCGATCGAACCCCTGGTGGGTCGATTCTCCGTCATGCATCAGGATGATGGCGCCGGAAAAAACCTTGTCGATGACGTTGTTGGCGATCTCCTGGGCCGACAGTGCCTGCCAGTCGAAGGCCACCACCTGGAAGTCGACGTAGGTCAGCCCCAGTTTTTTCAGAATCGCGGTCAGGTTCGTGGGACTCTCGGCGTAGGGAGAGCGAAACAGTCGGGGCCGGGTGCCGGTCACCTGGGTGATCGCTTCCACGCCACGCAGGACATCGGTCTCGATCTGGCTGTCGGTCAACTCGGTCAAGTCGTGATGCGAATAGGTATGGGAGCCAATCTCATGCCCCTCCCCGGCCATCCTCACCGCCGTGGCCGGATTGGCCTCGACGTTCAGGCCAACCAGGAAAAAAGTCGCCGGAACGTTCCGTTCCCGCAGGGCATCGAGCAGTTGCTCGGTGTAGGGCGAGTTGGGCCCGTCGTCGTAGCTCAGGGCGACCAGTTTGCGATTCGCCTTGACGTCGCTCCAGTTGCAGGAGCACCAGACCAGCAAGGACGCCACCACCAGCCAAATCCGCTGTTTTTTCCGCATACCCCTCCTCCTAACCTCGCCCCAGCACGAATTTCATGATCCGCTTCGCTGCGGTCCGGAAGTCGTGGCGCAGGTTGAAGCTGCCCCCCCCCTCCACCAGCCGGTCAAAAACCCGGTAGTAGGGGTGGAACACCCGCCAGCCATCACTTTTACCCAACTCCCGCCGGATTCGCGCGGTGGGAATCGTTTTTTTCAGGTTGAAGAACTGGTGATTGGCCGAGGGCAGGTGCGAATAGAACCCGGTGTCGCCCAGCGGGAATCCCAGGATCTGTGCGAACAGGGGCAAGCGGGCCTCGTCGTTGACCAGGGGCGGGATTTCCAGTCGGCTGTAACGTTCGATGAACTCACGCGGGAAACAGGCCCCCCCGGCGATGCAGCTGAAGGGCTCCTGGTCGTACCCGTAGTCCCGCCGGACCAACGCCAGCAACTCCTTTAGCTCCTCCCGCCAGGGGCTGCGACAGGCCCACCACCACTTCTGCTCGACCTCCTTGATCGCCACCAGCCGGGACAGGCCCAGTCCACGTGGGTCGATGCCGCGGTAGATGCCAGCCAGCGAATCGAGCAGCAGCATGTCCCACTCGATGAGATGAAGGGTGTCGAAAGAGAGCCGGTGGCCGAACTCCCGGTACCACAGGGAGAGGGCCAGGTCGCTATGCCGCCATTTCCAGTCGCCGGGGCGGTCGGGAATGGCGAACAGGTGCTCCAGGTCATCTCCCAGGGCGCGCCGGAAGCGAGGCAGGCCCCGGTCCGGCCCCCCGTACAGCCCGAATATCGAGATGCCCGGGTTGAACAGGCGCAGCAACTGGAGGCGGTTCCGGCACACCGCAGGGTACGCATGGAAGCGGAACAGGACGATCCGTTCCATGGTCTTCAACCGCGAGATCCGGCTGGCGCCTTGGGACACGTCATGTGGACTCTCCGTCCTTTTTGCGAAACAGGTGCCTGGCCACGAACTTCCTCAGGTAGTAGAGAGTCGGCAGCGGATCGGCAAAACTGAAGGTGGAAAACACCATCCGCCAGGACAACGCGCTGCGGAACGTCCGTGGGGGAAAGTCCCGCTCCCGCAACCCCCGGATCACCGCCAGCACCGCCATGCGGTCCTCGATCCAGGTCGCCCGCCGCCCGACCGGGGCCCGGGAGGGCGCGGGAACGCCGCGGGCATCGTCGAGGGCCAGCCGCGACAGGTTCACTCCGCCGGCCACCGCGATGTACGACTGCAGGTCGTTGCGGCCAATGGTCGGTTCGATGATGACCAGGCGGTCCCGGACCGGGTCGTGCTTGAACTCCATGGAGCACAGGCCCCGGCTGCCGGCAGTCGAGAGGATCTCCCAGGCCAGCTTGTGGACTTCGGCATTGACCGTGCCCGTGCCGATGGCCGTCGAACCGGTCCCCGGAGGCCACTGCAGCAGTTTGCGCCCGGTGTAACTGGCCAATTCCCGCCCCTGGCGATCGATGTAGAAAAGGCAGAAGTGGACCCGATCGTCGCCCCCCGAAATCCACTGCTGCACGAGGTAGTGTCCGCAGACGGCGAACAGGTCCAGCCCGATGTGGTCGAGGTCCGACTTCTGCCGCAGCTTGTACACCTTCTGCGGAACGGTGTTGGTCCACTCGAGTTCCCGGTAAAACGGCTTGACCACACAGGGGGTGCCAACGACCTCCAGTGCCTCGCGAAGCTCGGCGGGAGAGCCCACGATGCGGGACTCGGGGACCGGAAAACCGTGGCTCACCGCCCAGGGGTGGAACAGGGTTTTCTCCAGCAGCAGATCGACCGTCGCCGGCTCCGGGTAGACGAAGTCGTAGTAGGGGGCCAATTCCTCCCGATGGTCGGAGACGACCTTGACCAGATGGTCGGCGGTGGGAAAAAGCACCATCCGGCCGGGAGCCCCCCGTCCCAGTTCGACCAGCCTCGCCAGATAGGCGTCGTTATCGCCCGCGACGCACAGGATGCGGTCCCAGTATCTGGAGTGGCAGAACTTCGAGGACGAATCGCAACCCAGGCCGATGATTTCGGCCCCACAACCCCGCAGGGCCCGGGCCGTGCCCAAACCGGTGGCGGTGTCCGCCCCGGTGATCACAACCTGAATTCTCTCCGCATTGCTCATGGATAATGCCATTCTCTGCGGGACATTATAAAGCCAAGCGGGTGTTTTATCCACCTTTTCGGTCCCCGATGGCGGCCCACCTCCGGTCCGCCGGACTAAAGCAGCCCCGCCAGGTAGGCGGCAAAGAGCGCCGGGCTGAACCTTCCCGCCGGACTTTGGAAACGGCGTTGGCAGACATTGATGCGCTTGAGTCGGAACGGATCGGCACCTGCCAGGTTCAGCCCCTCCCGGGTGGTGACCGCGGCCCGATAGCCGGCCTGACGAAGCAGTTCCACCGTCTCGGGGAAAAAGTCGCCGTTGGGGTAGGCGAAGAGATCGGTTTTTTTCCCGGGCAACCGCTCCTGCAAAACCTCCCGGGAATCATGGATCTCCTCCTCCGCCGCCGCCGGGGAGATGCGGTCCAGCCGGCGATGATTCACGCCATGGGAGCCAAAAACGACCCCCTGACGGCTCATCTCCGCCACCTGCGTCCAGGAGAGGAGAGTGTTGGCCGCCACCACCTCGTCTGCCAGGGGTCCCGCAGCGGACAATCGGTCGAGCAATCCCGCCACCGCCCGCTCGTCGCTGGCCATCAGGGCCTCGATCAGGGCGGCAGTCCCCTGCGCTTCCCCCCCCGGCTGCAAGGCCGGGTCCAGCAGGGGCAGCAGGCCGGACAGTCCGCTGCGGGTAAAACAATCTCTGAGAAACGGAGACGAAGGCCCCTGTTGCCGGACATAGCCGACGATCTGCTCCTGCCAGAACAGCTTCCGGGTATCGATAAACCCGGTGGAAACAAAGACGGTGGAAGGCATGGCGAATTCGCCTAACAGGGGGAAAGCCGTGTGGTAGTTGTCCTGCCAGCCGTCGTCGAAGGTCAGCACCACCGTCCCCCCGGGCAACGGCGAACAGGCCTGACAGGCCGAGACGTAATCCGCCAGCGAGAGCACCCGGCAGTGTCCCCTCAGGAACTCCAGCTGACGACGAAAATCGGCAGCGTCCACCACGATGTCCGGGTGAGACAGCACCTGGCCGGCCTGTTCCGGGGGCACGACCCGGTGGTACATCAGGATGGCGACCGGGGGCCCTCCGGAAAACCGCCCGCGAACCAGCGCCAGCAGCGACAGCAGCCCGCTGTCGAACCACATCCGGGCCCAGAGGTACTTGAGGAGCCGCTTGAGTCGCATGGGCTTCATGGTCGGGGCGGAGGGGAGGCCATGCCGGTCACTTCCCGATAGATCTCCGCCAGAACACGCACATTTTTTACCAGCGAGAATTCCCGCTCCACCAGGGCCCGACCGTTGCCGCTCAGGGTGGCCGCCAGCGTCGGGTTGCGCAACAAGCCGGTAACCTGGCGGGCGAGTCGCTCGACGTCTCCTGCCGCCGACAGCAGCCCGGTCACCCCGGCGCAAACGACTTCGCCGACCCCCCCCACCCGGGTGGCGACGACCGGGACTTCCATGGCCAGGGCCTCCAGCACCGACAGCGGGATCCCCTCGCTGTACGAGGGCAGGACCAGCACGTCGAGTTGTCGGTACAGTGACCGCAGGCGATCGCGGTCGAGTAGTCCCGGCAGCTCCAGGCGAGTCCCGAGGCCCAGGTGGTCGATCAGTTCCAGAACCCGTTGCCGCTCCGGCCCCTCGCCAGCCATGACGAACCGGCAGCCCGGCTCGTCCGCCACGACCCTTGCGGCCAGGCGCACGAAGTCGAGCGGCCCCTTTTCCGGGCTCAACCGGCCGACGAAACCGACCACCTTTTCAGAGGCGGGAAGCAACTGACGGAGCCGGGGCTCCCGCCGCCAGCAAGCGGTGTCCACCGCGTTGGCCATCTTTCGCACCCGGGCGATGCCGCGGCTCCGGGCAATGGCCTCGATCTCTGCCGAAACGGCGATCACCACGTCGAACGCGCGCAGAAAAAACTTGTCCAGGCCGTCGTAAAGGGCCCCCTTCCACGAGGTGTGGTTCCAGCCATGGGCCGTGCTCACAAGCTTGAGGGCGGCAAACCGGCGCCGCAGCAGGACACCGTAAAAATCGGCCTTGTAGTCATGGCAGTGAAGGATCTCCACCTGCCGTTCGCCTACGATGCGGACGACTTCGCCGAACTGCCGCCGGTCGAAAAACCGCCTGCCGGGAAGGTCGACCGTCTCGATCCCCGACCGGGCCAGCCGCCCACACAGGGGGGAAGCGTCCTCGTCCCGGCGGTGCAGATAGCCGGCGAGGACCCTGAACTCCGCGCCATGCAGTCCCACCGCCAGGTCGTGGATCACCGAATCGGCCCCGCCCCCACCCCCGCTGGCCGAACGGAGGTGCAGCACCGTGACCGGACCTTCCCTCAGACGCACGGCTTCACCGCCTGCCCCTGCGGGTCAACATGGCAACCCCCTGGGCCAGCAGGGACAAGCCCGACACGTTCCAGCGGATCAAGCAGAGAACGTAGTAGGAAAGCAGGAACCGCAGGGGCGCACCGCGCCGGCCCGGCTTGCGCAGGGTGATGGCCAGCGAGGGCAAGATCTGGGCGAGCAGGCCGGCAAGAAGGAGGGGGCCACTGCCGACTGCCAAACCCGCCAGCATCGAAACCAGGGCGGCCAGGTGCCAGAAGCTGAGCAGCGGATCGCGCATGGAACGCAGCGAGTAATTCATCCGCCGGGCCAGTCTCATGGTGGAGTTCTGTCGCCAGTACTCTTTGCGGATGAACTCGCCCAGGCCTCGTTCATAGCCCAGATGAACCACCCGGGTGTCGGGCACGATGAGTGCCGGGAAGCCGGCCAGCACCAACCGGAAGGTGAACTCCTTGTCCTCTCCGGTTTCCAGGTCTTCGGCAAACCCCCCGACCTGCTCGAAGGCTTGCCGATGCACGATCAGGTTGCGTCCGGTCAGGTAGTCGACCCGGGCCAGCACCGCGGGGCGGAGGTAGATGTAGTTGCCCCAGGTCCCCCCCACCCAACCCGCTTCGTCGGGAACCGTCTCGATGAAACCGAGCGCTCCCTGGAACGTGCCGTCGAAGTACAGTCTCATCTTGGCCAACCAGTCTGACGGCACCAGCATGTCGGCGTCCAGGAAGGCAAGCACCTCTCCGCGGGCAGCCTCAGCCCCCCGGTTGCGCAACGCGCTGATCGTCAGCCTCCGCCCCGACGTATTCTCGATGACCCGAACCCCCCGACCCAGCGCCAAAGCAACCGTACCGTCGGTCGAACCGTTGTCGGCCACGATGACTTCGACCTGGATATCGCCGGAGTCGTTCCCGGCTATCGAGTCCAGGCAGGCTTCGATCTGCCCCGCCTCGTTGAAGGCCGGCAGGATGATGGAATAGCTTTGCGGAACCATGGTTCTCCTCGATTCGATGATTTCGGGCAACTCCCGCTTAACCCCCTCCCAGCGGGATTCCGCCCGGGCCTGGCGGGCCCTGACACCTCCGGGCCAGACGCCAACCGAGCGAACTGACCAGCAGGGCCAGCAGGATGCCCAGTGCGTCGATCAGCCAATCCTGAAGGGAGACGTGCCGGGAATCGACAAAGAACTGCAGCACCTCGGTGGCGGCGGCAAAGAGGAGCAGGCAGAGCATCACCGGCAGCACCCCGGGTCGGGGAAGCTGTGCCCCGGGCAGCCCGCGGGCCTGCTCCTTCCGGCTGTCCGTGGAGTTCAGGGCCACGGTGGCGAGCAGGAAAAAGACCAACAGGTGACCCCATTCCTTGATGGAGTCCAGGGGAGAAAACCACCTAAAATGCCCTCCGGACGGCGCGAAGGTGCCACGCCCCGACGGTTCCTCCCAGGAGGAAGGGGGGCGGACATCCCCCCCAAGCCACCGGTCGAGCGGCTTTTCGGGAATCGTGGCCCCGATCAGAATGAAAACCGCCAGCAGCAGGAGTAAGCCCCCCCAGCGACGGCGCCATACCTTCAGGGCGCGCAGGGCGAGCAGGAACGTGGCGCCCCACAACAGCAGAAGGAATAATCGCAGGTGGGAATAAGAGGTTTTGCGTACCGCCGGGTAAACGGCCCAATCGGCAAAGCTCGCCGTACCCGACCTCCCGGCGTTGGCGAGCGTCAGGACCCCCTGGGCCGCAGCCGCGGGGATGGGGAAAAAACGCCAGTAGGTCCGCCAATCGCGGGAGCCATCGGTCGCCATCAGGGTGTAATCGGGGTCACGGAGCACCCTCCCCTGCGGGTCGAG
>CAZTNO010000081.1:5075-10680 GCA_964614865.1 uncultured Clostridia bacterium | reverse complement strand
AACAAGGATACGGTCTATCCCGAGTTTGTCCCTTCCCGGGGCAAACGCCCGGGCGACAAGTCGCGTCTCGAGGAGTTGCTGGCCTTTGTTCGCCTCCGCTCCGACCTCGACCTGCTCGACTTGCGTCCGGTTTTTGCCCGGGCCAAACGGACCGAGCGGATCTACTACCGCAGCGACAGCCACTGGAACACGGTAGGGGCCCTGATCGCCTGCCAGCAACTCCTCGACCGTGCCCGGCAGCGGTTTCCCGCCATCCCCCCCCTGTATCGTGGCGATTATCTGGCCGAGCCGATGGAGTTTGCCGGCGATCTGGCGATATTTCTCGCCCTGCCCGATCTCTACCGGGAATACACCGTCTACCTCCAGCCGCGCTCGCCGGCTCGCTCGCTCCCCGTACCGGCCCCGGGGTATCCCCGGGTTCGCATCACCGCGATTCCCGGGCAATCCGGCCCGCGAGTGGTGATGTTCCACGACTCGTTTGGCAACGACATGCGGCGCTACCTGTCCGAACAGTTTGCCCGGATCGTGTTCGTCCCGGGTCGTGGCGATTCCTCCTGGATCCTCCGGGAAAAGCCTGCCCTGGTGATCCAGGAGTTTGCCGAACGGGCGCTGGACCACCTCGATCCCGAGGAGTTGCGGCTTTTCGGCCGCTGACCGCCAAAAAAAAGGGGGGGACGACAGGCAAACCTTGCGGCCATGCGCCTCCTCCGCCCCCTTTCGCGTTGACAAAGCGAGGCGGGTGTGTTAAACAGGACGGCGGAGGCGTTCCATGGGAGACAGCCTGGATGGCTCGGTCGGAGGCGGGGTCGGGGAGACGGTGATCATCGGTCAGCTCCCGATCCGCTACGATGCGAGCGAACCGCCTCTGATATTCGCCTGGCTGGTCACCGAAGGGGAAGAAACGGTGGTGCGAATCGCCAGCGACACTTTTGCCATCGGAACCGGGGAGGGCAATCAGCTCGTGCTCTCAGGCGAAGGGGTGGCCGCCGACCACTGCTCGATCTACTGGGCCGATAACCGGTTCGAAATCGACGACCACAACACCCGGGGGGGGACCCGGGTCAACGACCAGCCGGTGAAGCGGCAATACCTCGCCGACCGCGACCGGTTGGAAATCGGTTGCCACCACTACTCTTTTCACTGCTTCACGGACCGTTCCCATGAATGACCGGACCGTGGTCGAGTCGTTCGATCGCACTGTGCTGGAGAACCTCCGGGATTTTCGCCGCCAGTATGCCCCGCTGGCGGGCTGGTTGACGGTTTGGTCGGGGACGCAGCGGGGGGCGGATTTTCCCTTGTGTCAGGGGCGGAATTTCGTCGGCACCCATGCCGAGTGCCAGGTGAGTTTGACCGACCCCCAGGCGGCCGACTTCCTCTTCAACGTGCGAATCTCCGGTCGGGTCTGGACCTTGATCGACCTCGATTCGGATCGCGGTGTGCTGAAAAACGACATCCCGACCTGCCGGAGCACCCTGGCCGACGGGGATTGGATTCGCGTCGGCGACCTGCTGATGCGGGTGAAAATGAGAGCCTGATGGAAGTCCATTTCTTTGCCAAAAGCGACGTCGGTCAGGTACGCAGTGCCAACGAGGATTTCTTCCTCTCCGAGCGGATCGCCCCCGACGAGTACCTGTTCGTGGTCGCCGACGGCATGGGGGGGCATTTGGCCGGAGATGTCGCCTCCCGACTGGCCTCGACCACCTTCCTGGAACGCTACCGGCAGTACCGCCAGGACGGGCGCGAGATACCCGAGGCGATGGAGGCCTCGATCCGCGAAGCCAACGCCGCCATCCTGGGGCGAGCCGCCGAGAACCCCGCCCAGCGGGGCATGGGCACCACCTTTTCCTCTTTGGTGCTGCATGACGGCAAGGGGGTGATCGCCCACATCGGCGATTCCCGCGTCTACCTGATTCGCAAGAACCGCATTCGCCGCTTGACCACCGATCACTCCTTTGTCGAAAAACTGGTCCAGGATGGGCGGATCTCTCCCGAAGAGGCCCGCGATCATCCCCAGAAGAACGTGTTGTACATGTCGCTCGGGGCCCGTGAGGGGTTCGTCCCCGAGTTGTTGCCCCCCTTCGTGGTGGAAAACGGCGACCTGTTCGTCCTCTGTTCCGACGGCCTCTGCAACATGGTCACCGACGAGGAGATCTGCGAATACGCCCTGTCGTACTACCCTGAGGAGTCGGTCGAGGCCCTGGTGAGGATGGCCAACGCGCATGGGGGTTCCGACAACATCACCTTGCAGATCGTGCGGGTGGGGCCGATCGGCACCCTCGAAGAGACCCGTCCGATCCGGACCGTGAAACCCAGGAGCAAGCGGGTGACCCGACTCGCCCTGTTGCTTGCGGTTTTCGTCCTCGCCTCGATCTGGGTGCTTTACCGGGCCCTGTTCGCTCCGGTCCCTGCCGCCACCCGAGCGGCACCCCGGATCCCGCTTGCCCGCCCGGCTGCGGTCCAGTTGCGCATCACTCCGTTGGATGCCCCTGCAGGAATCCCCGTGGTTCCAGACGGCGACCTGCGGTTCTGGGACGGGGACCGTTTCTTCTCGATTCGCGGCGGAACCTGGTATGTCGGCAGCCCCTCCACAGAAGTGACTCCCCTGGGCGCTCGGCCCGAAGACCACATCGTTCACAGCGACCGGGCCAAACCGTTGCTGATGCGGCGAGGACAGGGACGTTCCGCCGAGGTCCAACTGCTCGAGGCGGGCAACCCGGTACCGTTGCTGGTTTTGAGCACCGTCCAGGGCGGCCGGCCTCCGGCGGGCGCCACTCCGCCGCGTTATGTCCAGAACGGGTTGCAGGCCCCGGTGCTGCCGGTGTTTCTCACCGAGGGATACTGGGTGTACCGGGATGCGCAGAACGTGTACGCCCTCAAGGGCTGGAGCCATCCCGGACGCAGTCACTTCCCGATCGAACCCCTGCGCGGTATCACCGAAACCGATACGCTGTTCGTCCGGACCTCGACCCGGGGGTTGCACTTGATCTGCCTGCGGGAGGGGGAAAAGAGGCTCGACGTGGTCACCCTGGCGACGGGAGCCGAGGTCGAGACCGATTGGCGCTGGGACGACATCGACTCCCCCCGCCCCCTGGCCATCGATTACCGCAGTGAGCGCCACCAAGTGATTTTCTGGCTTCCGGGCCGGGTCCGTTTCTTTCAGGACCGGAAGCTGCAGCACGACCTGCCGCTGCTCTGGCAGGGGAAACCGTTGTTGGCGGTCCAGGCCTTTCTCGATCCGGCGAGCGGCGATCTGCTGCTGCGATCGGGGGACGGCCAATACTTTATCGCGACGTGGAACACATGATCACCATCGGCGAGAATTTCGGAACGTTTCTGATCAAGGGAGAGATCGGCCGCGGCGGGATGGGCACCATCTTCCACGCGGTCGACACCATGCTGGACCGGGAGGTGGCGCTCAAGATCATCCACCCCCAGTTGACCCACAACGCCCAGCTCATGGAGCGGTTCAAGATCGAGGCCATGACCCAGGCCCGCATGAACCACCCCAACATCGTGATGATCTTCAGCTTCACCCGCATCGAAGGCGACTACGTCATCGCCATGGAGTACATCGCGGGGAGGAGTCTGAAAGACATCCTGGCCGAAAAGGGGCGGTTGAGCCCCTCCGAGGCCTTCGGTTTCCTGGAACAGATGCTGCAAGGGCTCAAGTACGCCCATGCCCATGCCGTCATCCACCGCGACATAAAACCTGCCAACATCATGATCACCGGCGATTCCGCTGTCAAGCTCTCCGATTTCGGCATCGCCAAAGTCCTCGGCACCCAGGGGGTGACCAAGACCGGCATGATGGTCGGTACGCCGTGGTACACCTCGCCCGAGCAGATCCTCGGCAAAGAGGTCGACTTCCGTTCCGACATCTACTCGCTGGGCATCACCTTCTACGAGATGCTCACCGGCCGCGTCCCCTTCGATTCGGGCACCAACTCCGATTTCCAGATCCAGAAGGCCCATTTGGAGACCCCCCCCCCGCGTCCCTCGGCGTTCAACCCCGAGATCGGCCTGGTTTTGGAGAAGTTCATCCTGAAGGCCCTGCAAAAAGAGCCCGACAAACGGTTTCAGAGCGCCGCCGAGATGCTCGACGAACTCCACCGGTTGAAAGCCGAATTCGCCCGTCCCAGCCAGGTGGACATCCCCACCGAACGGATCACCGCCCGCAAGTCCGTCCCCCTGTTTTCCCCCCGTTCTCCTCTGATGTGGGGGTTGGTGGGGTTGCTGGTCGCCGCTGGTGGGGCCCTGTTGCTGTTCCGGGGAAAAAGCGGGAACGGGCCGGCACAGATCCCCCCGTCCGGGCTGGTGGCCACCGCTACGCAGGGGGGCACCCCGGGGAAGGGGGCCGCTCCTCCAGCAGACCGGATCCCTCTCGAGCAGGTCACTTCCAGGGTAGAACCCCGGCCCCCTGCGGAGGGAACGCCCCCCCCTGCCATCGAACCCCGGGAACGGAACGCCGGGGCTACCCCGACCCCTCTTCCGGGGGGAAACACCTCCGGAACCCAGGTGCCGCTCCCCTCGCCCCCCGTCGAAACCGTCCGGCCCGAACCCAAACGCATCGACCCTGTCCCCCAGCGCAACCCGGACCAGGATCTGCTGCGCTTGCGCACCCTGATCGAGAATCGCAACTGGGGCGAGGCCCGGCTGGTGGCCGATCAGCTCTCTCCCGGCGCCACCGACCCCCGTCTGTTCACCCTGCTCGGCCGGGTGAAACTCCAGGAAGGGGATTTTACGGCCGCCGAATCCTTCTGGACGCGGGCCCTCCAGGCCGGGGAGGCGATCTCGCTCCACTGCACCCACCACCACCCGGGGACCAATACCCGCTGTGCCGGATTCGTGCGCTTTCGCTCGCAGGGGCTCGTGTTCGATAGCCGCAGCCGTCCCGAGCACAGTTTTCGCCTGCGCGCCGGGCAAATCCAGGGGGTCCGGGCCACCGGCGAAGGCTTCCAGATCGAGGCCGACCTGGGCGGAGAGGACATGCGGGAGACTTTTTCGTTGTTTGTCGTCGGCGATCGCCGGGCCAAAGAGGAATTTCTGGCCACGTTTCTGCAAAAAAGTTTGAGGTGAAGGGAGGTCTTCATGAAAGCCACCAGCGCAACCATCCTCCTGCTCGCGGCCATGTCCCTGGGGGCGGCCCGGCTGGATCAGAACCAGATCAACGCCTATCGGGTAAAGCCCGCCATCGTGCGGATCGTCTCGTTTGTCGTGATCCAGTACAGCTACCTCGATCCCAACCGGGAAACCCGCAATCGCAACGAGTTGCTAGGCGGCACCGGGTCGGGGTTCATCATCAACGAGGAGGGCTACATCGTGACCAACGGCCACGTGGTGGCCCCGGTGCGGCAGTACGAGACCGACCGCCAGAACTTCCTCACCCGGGCCGTGCCCCTGATCGCCCAGGCGGTGATGGGCAGCGAGGGCTTCACCGACATCAAAGCCGATTTGGTGGAAAAGTGGCTGGCAGCGCGGCAGTTTGCCGTGACCAATGCCAAGGTGTACAAGAAGGTGGTCCTTTCCAACGGCGATGACTTCGACTACGAAATCAAGTCATTCACCCCGGCCAAGGGCGTTCTCACCGATATTTGGATTGAGGAAG